>DASQQQ010000096.1:0-4066 GCA_035643355.1 Actinomycetota bacterium
ACTTCCTGGGCCTGCAGGAGCTGCTGCGCTACTTCCACCCGATGGTGGCGGGCATCTCGATTCCCACGTTCATCCTGGTGGGGCTCGCGGCCGTGCCCTACATCGACCGCAACCCCAGCACCAGGCCCGGTGATCGCAAGCTCGCCATCACCATGTTCACGATGCTGTTCATGTTCGGAGCCACGCTCACCATCGCCGGCTCCTTCTTCCGCGGCACCGGCTACAACTGGGTCTGGCCGTGGGCACAGGGGGTGTTCTTCGAGCTATGACGACCATCCTGGCCCTGTCATCCGGGACCATCGCCGCCCTCGTGGTGATGGGCGTGATCGACCTGTTCGCGGTCGTCTTCGGCCTCTCGTTCGCCCGCGCACGCCGGGCCGAGCGCGAGGCCGCCATGGCCGCACCGGGCCAGCCGGCCGCCCCCGGGCCCAAGGCTCCCAAGCCCGTCTCGCGCCGCGAGTTCTTCCGGCGGTCCCTGGTCACCTCCCTGGCGGTGTTCGGCGCGCAGTTCGGGGGCGCGACCATCGCCTTTCTCTGGCCGAACCTCAAAGGGGGCTTCGGGTCCGTGATCGCGGCCGGCAAGATCGGGGACATCAAGAGCTTCATCGACGCGAACAACCAGCCCTTCTACCAGGGGGCCGGCCGCTTCTACGTGGTCGAGTACAAGGGCAAGGCCTCCGGCAGCGTGGACTACGAGGGCGAGGGGGTGGCTACCCAGGGGATCATGCCCCTGTACCAGCGGTGCGTGCACCTGGGGTGCCGGGTGCCGTTCTGCCAGCAGTCGCAGTGGTTCGAGTGCCCCTGCCACGGCTCGAAGTACAACTACGCGGGCGAGTACCGCCTGGGCCCGGCCCCCCGAGGCCTGGACCGCTTCAAGCTCACGGTCGATGCCGGCGGCAACGTGTTCGTGGACACGTCCCAGATCATCCTGGGACCGCCGCGGGGCACCGATACCATCGACGAGCCGCCGCAGGGTCCGTTCTGCGTGGCGCCGGGATAGGGGACGATGCTCGCACTCTCCAAGGCTCAGGGCATCATCCTCATCATCGGGGGGGCGGTCTTCGTCCTCATCGCGGGCGGGGCCCTGCTCTCGCGCGGCCGGGGCCGGCGGGCCGAGGCGCCACCGGAGATCCCCCGCGGCATGCGACCCGGCCCCTCCGACCCCGATCTGGAGACGCCGCTGCTGCAGAAGCTCCAAGGGTGGGGCGTCCTGCTGGTGGTGTTCTTCGTGATCTGGATCCCGCTCACCTGGCTGTCGGAGCCCAGCCGGAACTACGATCAGGAGAAGGCGCTGCTCACCGACTCGGTGGCCCGGGGCAAGGCCGGGGTGCAGCTGTTCTCCGAGGAGAACCAGGGCGGCGTGGGGTGCGTGCGCTGCCACGGGTCCGAGCTCACCGGCTCCAAGATCGTGGACACCACCACGGGGGCGGTGATCAACACGCCGAACCTGACCACCGTGTGCGGGGGACCCTGGACCGGCCACCCGCTGATCTACAGCCTGAACGACATCTACATCACGATCGAGCAGGGCCGGAACATCATGCCGTCCTGGAGCATCCGGTACGCCGGCGCCATGGACGACCAGCAGATCAACGACATCGTGAACTACATCGTGTCGATCCAGGACAAGGGCCAGGTCACCTTCAAGCACAACGTCTGCGTCAATCCGGACGCCACGAAGGCCGCCGTCGACGAGTTCGGGCCACCGCCGTCGTCCCCGACCACCAACGCCGCACCATGAGCCCGCTCGCCGCCGGCACCTGCATCGGGTTCCACATCGACTGCGGCATCCTCGTGAAGGGCGGGCTGGGCGTGGGGATGGCCTTCGTCCTGTTCATCGGCAGCGTGCTGCTGCTGCTCTCCGCCGTCCTGGGGCGCAAGATGGGCTACCTGGTGCTCGCGGTGGCCTTCTTCGGCTGGATGGCCATCTTCTCCGGGCTGTGGGTGAGCGGGTACTTCATCTCCCAGGGGCCCACCACCGTGAAGGACCTCGGGCCCCGTGGCGCCGAGCCCGCCTGGGTGGTGGAGGCCGCCGGGACCAACGTGAGCAGCTACCCCTACCAGGAGTACAAGGACTATCCGGGCGGCGGGTGGACCACCCCCTCGCCCGGCCTGTCGGCCTCGGTCCAGTCGGTGACCGGTGCGATCCAGGCCTACCTCGCCGACCAGGCCAACGAGGAGGCGGGGAAGTCGGAGTTCGAGCCCGGCGCCTTCCAGACCACCGACTTCACCGTGCAGGACATCAAGTTCGACACCTCCGGGAAGGTGTCCCTGGCCGCCGCGCACGCCTACTACAACAGCGGCGGCCCGCTGATCACGCTGTACCTGCGCCACGACAGCGGCAGCGTGCCGCGGTACTCGTGGATGTTCCTGGCCGGCTCGTTGCTCGGCCTGGTGATCCACCTCCCGTTCCTGGACCGCGTCGAGCGCAAGCGCAAGGAGATCCTGACCGGCGGGACCGCCCCGCCCTGGTACGGACCCGCCTAGGAGAGGAGACGGAGTGCTGGCAGCCGAGGCTCGCTTGCTGGATCAGGGCGTCGTGCAGTTCATCCTGTTCGGCGTCATGGTCCTGGCCGTGTTCATCACGCTCTGGTTCACCATCGCGAAGTAGCCGGACCCGGCCGTTCCACCACCGCCGCACGCCATCGTCGGCGTGCTCAGAGCTCCGTCAGGTCCGCCATGGCCCGGCCCCGGCTCCGGACCTGGTCCAGCGCCACCTTGCGCTGCTCGTAGTAGGCCAGGATCTGCAGCTCGATCGCCAGGTCCACCTTCCGGACGGAGACGCCCTCGGCCACCTGTAGGACGGCGGGCGCGAAGTTCAGGATCGAGCGGATCCCGGCCTCCACCAGCCGGTCCGCGACCTTCTGCGCCTCGGCGGCCGGCGTGCAGATGACGCCGAGCAGGCCGTCGTTCTGCCGGACGATGTCGGGCAGGTCCTCCACCGGGCGGACGTGCAGCCCGGCCACCGGCTCACCCACCTTGAGCGGGTCGGCGTCCACCAGCGCCGCGATGCGGAACCCGCGGGCGGCGAACCCCCGGTAGTTGGCCAGGGCGTGGCCGAGGTTCCCGATACCCACGATCACGATGGGCCAGTGCTGGGTCAGCCCCAGCTCCCGACGGACCTGGTGGATCAGGTAGGCGACGTCGTAGCCGACCCCCCGCGTCCCGTAGGAGCCCAGGTGCGAGAGGTCCTTCCGCACCTTGGCGGAGTTCACGCCGGCCGCTTCGGCCAGCATCTCGGACGACACGGTGGCGTGACCCAGCTCGGCCAGCTCCACCAGTGCGCGGAGGTAGATCGGCAGACGCCCCACCGTGGCCTCGGGGATGGGGCGCTCGCTCACCGCCCGATGGTACCGGGTCGAGGGTCCGCGCACAAACGCGCAAGCTCTGCACCGGAACGATCAGCGCCGCACGGCCGCGGCGAACTCGGCCGCCGGCACGCGGAGCTCGAACAGCTCGCGTCCGTCGATCTCGACCACCGGGATCCGGACCCCGTACTCGAGCTCCAGGGCGTCCCGACCGGAGATGTCCACCTCCCGATAGGTGAAGGGCGTCTGCCGGTGCTCCGCCAGGATCACCTCGCGGGCCTCCTCGCAGAGCCCGCACCCCGGACGGACGTACATCACCACCTCGAGATCCACGGATGAGCATGCTACCCGGCCGGGGCTGGGGCCACCGGTCGTGCGGCCGGTGACACAATCGGAGAGATGCAGGAGGACGACCGCCTGGACCTCGAGCTTCATCGGCGCCTGGAGATAGGCGACCGGGAGGCCTTCGAACAGCTGTACCGACGGTACGCCTCCTCGGCCTACGGCCTGGCGCTCCGGGTGACGGGTCAAGATCCCCTGGCCCAGGAGGTCGTGAGCGACGCCTTCCTGGCCCTGTGGCGAGCACCCCAGGCGTTCGACGCCACACGGGGGTCGTTCCGGGCCTTCTTCCTCTCCCTGGTGCACCACCGGGCCGTCGACACGGTGCGTCGGGAGGAGCGGCTCCGGAAACGCGCTGAGCGTTCATCGAACCTCGAGCCCCGCGTCGACGAAGATGTAGCGGAGGGCGTCGTGGAGGA
>DASQQQ010000097.1:0-10339 GCA_035643355.1 Actinomycetota bacterium
TTCAGGACGCGGTTCTCGATCCGGAGCTCCTGGTTCTCCTCGTCCAGGCGGTCGATCCGGCGCTCCAGCGCCTTGTGCTTGGCCTGCCGGCCCATGGACTCGGCCTTGGCCTTGGCGCCCTTGCTGGCCACCTTCGCGCCGCCCTTCGCTCCGGTCCCCAGGAGCTTGGCCCCGGCCTTGGCGCCACTCGCGGCTCCCCGTCCGACCCACCGCATCTTCGAGGACAGCTTCATAGCATCGGCCTCCTTCCGCCCTCTCCGCAGATGGATACCCACGGCCTCCGACCGCGAACCAGGGCGCACGGCCACCAGCTCGCTCCGGCGCGGGGGCGCTCAGCGGGGGGTGTTCGGCCCCGGCTCGAAGGGGGGTCCGTGGCCCGGGACGATGCGGAGCAGACCGGGCAGCTCCAGCACGCGGCCGCGGTTGCGATGCACGAGCTCGGGATCGGGGGCGTACGGGTCCTCGTCCGGACCGTCGGCCGTCCACCACAGATGGGTGCACACGATCAGGCCGGCGTCGGTCTGGATGGCCGTGGAGATGTCCTGTGGCGTGTGTCCCGGCGTCTCCAGCAGCCGGATCCCCGGAGCCAGCTCGACGCCCTCGGCCGGGCGGCTGATCCAGAGGTCGTCGCGGTACCAGGCCCAGTGGTCGTGGACCCGGGCCTGGGGGAACAGCGCCACGTTGAGCGTGTGGTCGGGGTGATGGTGGGAGATGACCACGTCGGTGACGCCCTCGGGATCTACGCCCAGGCCCGTCAGCGCGGTCAGCAGGGCCGCTCGATCCCGGCACATCCCGGGGTCGATCACCACCAGGACGTCCCCGTCCCGGACGAAGGAGGTGGTGCCGCCCACCCGATCCTCGTCGTCCCGCAGATACCCCTGGTGCAGCACGTGGAACTCGGCCATGCCCGGCCCCTTCCTGTCTCGTTCACTCAGTCCGGCGCGGTCGCCACCCCGACCCGCCCGATCGTCCTGAAGCCCACCCGTTCGTACACCCGCGCGATCTCTTCGTTCCCTGCCGTCAGGAACACCGTGTCCGCCCCGCGCTCCAAGGCATCCCGGACGAGGACCGAGGTCACCGCGGCCCCGAGCCCTCGGCGGCGGAAGGCCGGCAGGGTCGTCACGCCCACGATCTCGCTCATGTCGTGGAGGGGCTGATGGCTGCCGACGGCCGCCGGCTCCCCCCCGGACGTAGCCAGCGCGGTGACGGTCAACCCACGACGGAGCCGGTCCCCGACGAATTCCAGGGCTCCGCGCTCCAGCCGGGCGGCGAGGATCCGTGCCGGCCGGTACCCGACGGGACCTGGATCGGTGCCTTCGCTCGCGAACCCCAGCTCGGCGACCGCCATCGCGATGGCCGGGTCCTCGTTCGGATCGAGGACGCGCACCATGCCGCCGTGGGGCGTCTGCGCGGCGCGGAAGTCCGGGGTCGCCAGGTGCATCAGGGGGCGTTCCGCGACCTGCATCCCGGCGGCGCCCGCGGCGGCGCCCACGCCGGGCGAGACGTCGAGCACCCACTCGATCGCTTCGGGTTGACCCAAGGCGCGCTGTCGCTCGCGCACGGCAACGACGTCCTCCGGGGTGACCGGCCGGGCCCCCGGCGTGGGGCGTGCGTAGTAACGCCAGCCGCCGCCCCCGTTCACGAACAGCGTGAACGGTCCGACTGGTTCGCCGGTCGCGCCGGTGCGGGGGGCGGCGTCGAGGTACGCGTCGATGCGCCGCAGCAGGTCGATGGGTACGCTCACCGGAGGCAGAGCCTACCGCCACCGCGTGGGAAGATGGCCTCCGACCGGTTCCCTGCGGCCTCCCCGAGGATCCTCAGCGAACTCCCAGGTTCGTGTGGTGCAGTGGTGGTCGAGGAGGTGGAGGCGACATGTTCCAGCACGTGGATCCGAGATGGATGGACCACCCGGGGTGGTGGGGGTCCTTCGCCGGGTTCATCCCGCTCCTGCTCTTCCTGGTGGTGATCGGCGTCCTGGTCTGGGCCGTCTTCCGCGTGACCTCGCACCCGCGGACCGCGCCTCCCGGTCCCTGGGTGCGGCCGGCGCCCCCGGCTCCCACCCAGGACCGCGCGCTGGAGGAGGTCCGGGTCCAGTACGCGCGCGGGGAGATCACGCGGGAAGAGTTCCTGCAGCGGACCGAGGACCTGAGCGGGGTGCGACCCGGTCAGGGTCCTCCGGGCCAGGCCGGGTAAGGGGTCGGGACGGTGCCGTCGACGCGCTCGCAGAGGTCCTCGCCGGATGCGCGCGTCCTGGTCGTGGACGACGAGTCCTACATCACCGACCTGGTGGCGACGGCCCTGCGGTACGAGGGGTTCGAGGTCGAATCGGCCGCCGACGGTCGGACCGCCCTCGCCAAGGTGGAGTCGTTCCGGCCCGACCTCCTGGTCCTGGATGTGATGCTCCCCGACGTCGACGGCTTCCAGGTGCAGGAGCGATTGGTCGATCGGGGCCGGCGCGTGCCCGTGCTGTTCCTCACCGCTCGGGACGCCACCGAGGACAAGGTCAGAGGGCTGACGATCGGCGGAGACGACTACGTGACGAAGCCGTTCAGCCTGGAGGAATTGGTGGCCAGGATCCGGGCCATCCTTCGCCGGGTGGGTGGCGCGCCCGAGGGCACGGGCCGGCTGCGGTTCGAGGACCTGGAGATGGACGAGGACACGCACGAGGTCTGGCGAGCGGGCCGCGCCGTCGAGCTCACGCCCACCGAGTTCAACCTCTTGCGCCTGCTCATGATGAACCCGCGACGGGTCCTGTCGAAGGCGCAGATCCTCGATCACGTCTGGAACTACGATTTCGGGGGCGACGCCTCCATCGTCGAGACCTACATCAGCTATCTGCGCCGGAAGGTCGATCTGGTCGACCCTCACCTGATCCACACGGTCCGGGGAGTGGGCTACGTGCTGCGCCTGCCCTCGGGGTGACCCCGTGTCCCTGCGCGCCCGCCTGCTCATCACCACCCTGCTGATCGCGGCCGCGGGGTTGGTGGTGGCCGATGTGACCACGTACCGGTTCCTGTCCTCCTTCCTGGTCCACCGGGTGGACGAGCAACTGGTGGCGGCCCGGGAGTCGGCCGCCCACGCCCTCTCGGTGGAGGCGCGGTTCGGCCGCTCGGCCCCTCCCCCCGATGTCCAGGTGCCGGACGGCACGTACGCGCAGGTCCGGGACGCCGCGGGGAGGACCGTGATCCCGTGGCGGTGCTTCTGCTACGGGATGACCACCCCCTCGCCTCCGTCCCTGCCCGCCGTGCTCCCCGGCTCGACCGGGTCGTCGCGGAGCGTACGCACGTTCTCCACGTCGCCGGTCGCCGGCGGGTCACCCCATTACCGGGTCCTGGCCACCGCGCTGGTTCCCGATGGGGGAACGCTGGTGGTGGCGATCCCCCTCACGGACGTCGTGGCCACGCTGCATCGGCTCCTGTTCTTGGAGGTCGTGGTCAGCGTGGCCGTGCTGGCAGTCTTGGGGGGCCTGTCCCTGTGGCTGGTCCGGCTGGGCCTGCGTCCGCTCGAGGGCATGGGCGAGACGGCCGGGGCGATCGCTGCCGGAGACCTGTCCCGGCGGGTGGAGCCCTGCGACGAGCGAACCGAGGTGGGGCGGCTCGGCATGGCCCTGAACGCGATGCTGGCCCAGATCGAGGCGGCCTTCGAGGAGCGCCGGGCCTCCGAGCAGCGGCTGCGGCGGTTCGTGGCGGACGCCTCGCACGAGCTCCGGACCCCCCTGACGTCGATCCGGGGCTACGCGGAGCTGTTCAGGCGGGGGGCGGACACGCATCCCGAGGATCTGGCCAAGTCGATGGAGCGGATCGAGGCCGAGGCCTCGCGCATGGGCGTGATGGTGGACGACCTGCTGCTGCTGGCCCGTCTGGATCAGGGCCGCCCGCTGGAGCGAGAGCCCGTCGACCTGCCCAAGATCGTCACGGATTCGGTGGAGGCCGCTCGGGCGGCCGAACCCGATCGACCGATCGAGCTCCGCTCGGTCGATGAGGCCGTGGTGCTGGGCGATCCCCACCGGCTGCGCCAGGTGGTGGACAACCTGCTGCAGAACGTCCGGGTGCACACGCCGGCCGGCGCCCCGGCCCACGTGGACGTGTCCTCGGAGGGCGGATGGGTGGAGCTCGGGGTCACCGATGAGGGTCGGGGGCTGGACCCGGAAGCGACGGGCCGGGCCTTCGAGCGCTTCTTCCGCGGCGACCCCTCGCGGTCCCGGGGCAACGGCGGGGCCGGGCTGGGGCTGTCCATCGTGGCGGCGATCGTGCAGGCCCACGGCGGCCAGGTCCGCGCCGAGAGCCCCGACGGCGGTGGGGCCCGGTTCGTGGTCCGGCTCCCGGCCGTGCCCGTGGAGCAGCCATCCGAGCTGCCACCTCCACCGGGCGAGTGAACGACCAGGGGCGCGGGCGCGAGGACGGCTGCGGTGCCGGGGTAGGGTGGGCTCGTGGCAGGGGCGATCGGCTTCATCTGCATCACCTGCGGGGTCCAGCACGCCCCGAGCGAGATCCCGCCGGAGCGCTGCGCGATCTGCGAGGACGAGCGGCAGTACGTGGGTGACGGGGGCCAGCGGTGGACCACACTGGCCGAGATGCGCGGGCGGTACCGCAACACGTTCATGGAGCTGGAGCCGGATCTGGTGAGCATCCGGACGATGCCCGGGTTCGCCATCGGCCAGCACGCCCTCCTGGTGCGCACCCGGGCCGGCAACGTGCTGTGGGACTGCCTGAGCTACCTGGACGACGAGACGGTGGCGCGGGTACGCGAGCTCGGAGGGATCGCGGCCATCGCCATCTCGCATCCGCACTTCTACGACAGCTGCGTGGAGTGGAGCTCGGCGTTCGGGGACGCCCCGATCTACCTCCCCGCGGTGGACCGAGAGTGGGTGATGCGCCCGAGCCCGTCGATCGTGCATCTCGAGGGGGACCAGGTCGAGCCGGTCCCAGGCGTGCGGGTGATCCGTGTGGGCGGCCACTTCCACGGCTCCACCGTCCTGCACTGGGCGGCGGGGGCCGAGGGGCGAGGCGCGCTCCTCACCGGCGACAGTCTGAGCGTCGTAGCGGATCGGCGCTTCGTCACGGTCATGTACAGCTACCCTAACCGGATCCCCCTGTCGGCCGGCGCGGTGCGCGACGTGGGGGTGCGTGCGCTCCGCCACCCCTTCGACCGGCTGTACGGGGGGTGGCGCGGGGACGTGATCGAGCACGAGGCGATGCAGGCGGTCCGAGCCTCGGTGGAGCGATACGCGGGGATGGTGGAGGGGTCCTGGCCTCGGCGATGACCGCGCCGCCCGCCCGGGACGGCCCCCGGCGGCCTTCGTTTCCTGTCTCGAACCGGCGGGTAGGCGGCTGATCTGCGGATCGGGCAGGGGGCGCGAGCGCGAGGAGGTCGAGCATGAGGGCCGCCGTCTACAAGGGTCCGCGTTCCGTCTCCGTAGAGCAGGTGGACGATCCGAGGCTCGAGGAGCCGACCGATGCCCTGCTTCGGGTGACCTCCACGGCGATCTGCGGGAGCGATCTGCACATGTTCGAGGGACGGAGCTCCGTGGAGGAGGGGACGGTCTTCGGGCACGAGGATCATGGGGGTGATCGAGGAGGTCGGACCGGGCGTCCACACGCTCCGGGCCGGCGATCGGGTGGTCCTGCCCTTCAACATCGCGTGTGGAGCCTGCTACAACTGCGCTCGCGGCTGCTACAACGCCTGCCTGGTGGCGAACCCCAACCGGGCGCACGCCGCGTACGGGTACGCCGGCATGGGGCCCTTCCGCGGCGGCCAGGCCGAGCTGGTCCGTGTTCCCTTCGCGGAGGTGAACTGCCTGAAGCTCCCCGGGAGCCGCACGATGAGCTGGAGGACGACTTCGTGATGCTGGCGGACGTCTTCCCCACCGGCTACCACGGCACGGAGCTGGCCGGTGTCCGCACCGGGGAGCCGGTGGCGGTCTGGGGGGCCGGCCCGGTGGGTCAGATGGCCGCCCTCAGCGCTCTGCTCCGGGGCGCCAGCGAGGTCTACGTGGTGGACGGCGTGCCGGAGCGGCTGGAGAAGGCGGCCGAGATCGGGGCGATCCCTATCGACTTCCGGGAGGGCTCGCCCAGCGAGCAGATCAAGCAGCACCGGCGCGACGACCGGCTGGTGGGAGGCTCGTGGCGGCCGGGTGAGGAGAAGATGGACGGCGTGATGGCGGCGGTGGACGCGGTCGGCTACCAGGCCAGGGACGAGGACGACCCCTCGTGAGAGATGCCCACGCAGGCCCTCGAGGACATCGTCGAGGTGCTGAACGCGACCGGCCGGCTGGGGATCGTGGGGGTCTACATCGCTCCCGATCCCGGGGCGCCCACCGAGGCTCGCAAGCAGGGGCGGTTCGAGCTGCCGCTCGCCAAGCTGTTCGAGAAGACGATCTCGATCGGGATGGGGCAGTGCCCGGTGAAGCGCTACAACACGTTCCTCCGCGATCAGATCGTGGCCGGACGGGCCCGGCCGAGCTACTTCGTGAGCCAACGGCCGTCGCTGGACGAGGCGCCGGAGGCGTACGAGCGGTTCGACCGCCGTGCCCGGCTACACGAAGGTGGTGCTCAAGCCCGAGGCCGCGTAGGGCAGGCCCCGGCAGCGGCGGGGATCAGCTCAGGCCGCCGGCGATCCGGTCGGCGAAGGATCGGACCTCGTCCCAGTCACGGAAGTCGCCGGTAGGCGCTTTGACGGTCTTGACGATCCGCCGTTCGAGGAAGCCCAACCTCTCCGGGTCGATCGCCCCGAAGAACACGTGGTGCTCCCTCGCCGCCACCAGCCCCGCCAGCTTGGCCAGCTGCTTGTCGGCGAGCCCGACCTCGGTGGGGCCCTCTCCGGTGGGTCCGCTGCTGAACAGCCACACCGGTAGGGTGTCCAGTTCGTCCCGGTGCCGCTCGAGGAAGGCCGAGGCCTCCTTCATCCACGAGCCCATGTAGATCGCGCTGCCCACCACCACGGCGTCGACCGCTCCGAGGTCGTCGCGGTCGCCGATCGGTTCGACCTCCGTCTTGATCCCGCGCTCCCGAAGCCGCTCGCCGATCGCTTCGGCGATCCCCTCGGTCGCGCCGTGCTTGCTCGCATAGGTCACCAACACCGGCATGCTCATCACCCCTTCCCATGGAGCCAAGCAGGTCTGGGGGCGACGTCGCGGGGCCATGGACCCGGTCGGGGCGGGACCGTCGGGCGGCGTCCGTCCTGGTAGGGTCGATGGCAGGGCACCGATCGCGGTTCGCCGGTAACCAGGAAGCGCTTGCACGCCGTGGGATCCCGCCCGGAGGCTCGGGCGCCGGAGTCGCGACGCACGACCAACGAGGAGGACGCCATGCCTGACAGTGTGGGCAAGAGGAAGCGACGGGACGTGACCGCCAAGAAGGCGGCCGCTCGGGAAGAGCGTCGGCTGGCGCGGGCGTCCCGCAAGCGGGACCGGGAGGCCGGCCTGATCGAGTCGGGTCCGCCCATCGGTCCGGCGGAGCAGAGCGAGTGGCTCCCCGGCCACGGCGAAGCCGCCGAGGCGCAGGAGGAGGAGGCGGCGGAAGCCTCCGAGTCCTGAGCGCCGGCGCTCGGGTCATCCGCCGAGGGCTCTCGAGGACGAGGCGGGAGGTGAAGGGATGGCGGAGGCGGTGCAGCCGGAGACCGACCGTTCGGTCGGCGTGCGCGAGCTCGGCCACGTGGTCCTGTACGTGCGAGACCTGTCCAGGTCGGTGACGTTCTACCGGGACGTGCTCGGCTGGCGGCAGGTGGTGGGGGCCGAGACCGTGGGGATGCCGGTCGCGATGTTCTCGGGGGGACGGACGCACCACGAGCTGCTGCTGATCGAGGTGGGGGAGGGGGCCACGCCGATCCCGGCGGGGCGCCGCGTGGGCCTGTACCACTTCGGGCTCAAGGTCGGGGACACGGACGAGGAGCTCCGGACCATGCTCACCCGTCTGGTGGATGCGGGCCTGCAGCTCACCGGGACGGCCGATCACGGCATGACCCACAGCCTGTACCTGGCCGATCCCGACGGGAACGAGATCGAGCTGTACGTCGACGTGCCCGGCGCGGACTGGAACGATCCCGAGGTCCTGATGTCCCGACCCCGCCCCCTCCGGCTCTGAACGGGTTCAGCGTGCCGCCGGACGCGGCCGGATGGCACCGGCACCCAGCGCCGCAGCCAGGCACATGGCCACCGGGATCACCAGGGCAGTGCGCAGCCCGAACCGGTCGGCGGTGAATCCCACGGCCATCGGCCCGGCGATCGAGCCCAGGTAGCCGGCCGTCACGGCCAGGCCCAGCACCGACCCCGACCGCGGGCGCCGCATCCTCGCCGCCTCGCTGAAGGCCAGGGGGACCGCCGGGCCCACGCCGAGCCCCACCAGGGTGAATGCCGTCAGCGCCGCCGCGGCGCCGCCCGCGATGAGCGCGGTGCCGAGCGCCGCGGCCGCGACCGCCGTACCGGTGCCCACGACCGTCGAAGGCTCGATGCGGGCGGCGAGCCGATCCCCCGGGAAGCGCGACGCCGCCATCCCGGCGGAGAACGCGACGATCCCCACCCCGGCCACGCCCGGGGTGGTGCCCGCCGAGGAGCGGAGGTAGACGGCGCTCCACTCCGCAGCCACCCCCTCGGTGAGGAAGGCCGCGAAGGGGATCAGGCAGAGCAGCACGACCGTGCCGGTGGACCGTGGCGACGATCGAACCGACGAGGTCGCTGGGCTAGGAGGCCCGCGGTCGGCCGCGGGACGGCGGCCTGGATGCTCGTTGCCCGCCGGCGGCAGCCATCGCAGTAGCGGCCAGCTCCCCGCCGCCAGCAGGATCGCCACCACGGCCAGGTGCACCTCGATCGGCACGCGGGCGGCCACGCCGGCAGAGGCGATAGCGGCTCCAACCAGCATCGACGCGCTCCAGGCGCCGTGCATCCCGGACATCACCCGGCGCCTCGCTCGAGCCTCCACAGCCGCCGCCTCGAGGTTCATCGCGACATCGAGCAGGCCGCTCACCAGGCCCAGGAGGGCGAAGATCCCGGCGAGCCAGGCCAGCCGGCCGGCCAGGGGCAGGAGGGCCAGCGCGGCCGCCAGCAGGGGGATCCCCGTCCGGACCGCGCCGCGCCCCGTCCGACGCACCACGGGCCCCGCCAACCGGGTCCCCGCCACCAACCCGCCCGCGTAGGCGCCGAGCGCCAGTCCCAGGGCGCCCGCATCCAGGCCCGACCGAGCCTTCAGCGAAGGGATCCAGGGGCCGACGGTCCCCGCCACCACGGCATGGGCCGAGAAGGTCGCTGCCACGGCGATGCGCTCTCGGACCGCCGGCCGGGTGCTGTCCACGGCCCGGAATCATGCCCGACCCCCGGTCCTTCCGTCAGGTGGAGGGGCCCCGCCCAGCAGATCGGGTCGGTACAGGTAGGCGCGGGCGGATAGCTGGTGCATCTCCGACCGAGCGGTGAGCGAGATCAGATCGCTGATCCAGCGCTCGGCCATAAGGTGCCGGACCGCGACCGCCACGGCGCACAACCCGTCGAGCACGCAGGCGCGCAGCCAGAGATGCGTGTCCCGCTGGCGGCTGCAGTGGGTCAGCGCCAGGTCCATCGTCTCGGTGGCTCCGTCCAGGTCTCCCCGCGCCGGCTTGAGGAGGGCGAACCCGCGGACGCCGTGGGCCTCCCTGCAGCCGTCGTCCACCCGCGAGGTGAGCCCGAAGGCATGCTCGAAGGCCTCCGAGGCTCGGTCCAGTCTTCTGGCCCGGATCCGTCAGGGTGGACTACGGCGCGAACTAGGAGCGCCTGGTGCAGGTCGAGCGTGCGTACGATCCCGACAACCTGTTCTACCTGAACCAGAACATCCAGCCCTGAGGGGCCCCGCTCGACGCCCCAGGTCCCCACGGCGATGATGGCCGGGTGGAGGTGGACCTGAGGGCCTACCAGGCACGGATCGGCTACCAGGGGCCGGTAAGACCCACGGCCGACTGCCTGGCCGAGCTGCACCTGGCGCACGTGGGCTCGATCCCGTTCGAGAACCTCGACATCCTCCTGGGCCGGCCGATCCTCCTGGACCTCGAGAGCCTGCAGGCCAAGCTGGTCGAAGCGCGCCGCGGTGGCTACTGCTTCGAGCACAACACGCTGTTCGCGGCGGTGCTGGAGACGATCGGGTTCGACGTGACCAGGCTCGCCGCGCGGGTCGGCCACGAGGCACGTGCTCCCGCGCCCCGGACCCACATGGTCCTGGGGGTGGAGGCCGAGGGGTTCCAGTGGCTGGCCGATGTCGGGTTCGGCGGCGCCTCGATCCTGCGGCCGCTGCCGTTCGAGCCCGGGCCGGTCGTCGAGCAGTTCGGGTGGCGGTTCCGGCTGGTGGACGTCGATGGGCTCCGGGTGGTCCAGGCGCTCCGG
>DASQQQ010000098.1:0-3323 GCA_035643355.1 Actinomycetota bacterium
CGCTCTCACCGTGGGCGTTGGACTCGGCGCGTGCGGAACCGGGGAGGCCGGGGAGGCGCCGGCGGCGAGCACGGGTCGGGTGGAGCGGGGCGACCTGCGGATCACCGCCGAGGCCACCGGCTCGGTGGAGCCGGTGCGGCAGGTGCAGGTGAAGTCCAAGGCCAGCGGCGAGGTTCTCGAGCTATACGCCGACGTGGGCGACGAGGTGGAGCCCGGCACGCTCCTGGCCGAGGTGGACCCCCGGGACGTGCGCAACGCCTACGACCAGGCCCAGGCCGACCTGGCCGTCGCCAAGGAGAGCCGGAGGATCGCAGCGGCCCAGCTCGAGCGCCAGCAGGAGCTCGCCGAGGCGGGCTTCATCACCGAGCAGGAGCTGGAGAGCGCGCGGCTTCAGGACGCCAACGCCGAGGCGGGCCTCATCAAGTCCCAGACCAACCTGGAGCTGGCCCAGCTCCGGCTTGCCGACGTGACGATCCGCGCCCCGCTGGCCGGGACGATCCTCACGCGCAGCGTGGAGGAGGGGTCGGTCATCCAGTCGGCGTCGCAGAACGTGAGCGGCGGCTCGGTCCTGTTCGAGATGGCCGACCTGGACTCCATGCAGGTGCGCACCCTGGTGGACGAGACCGACATGGGCTCGCTGCGGGCGGGGATGGAGGCGACGGTGACCGTAGAGGCCTATCCGGACCGCGTCTTCCGGGGCGCGGTGGAGCGGATCGAGCCGCAGGCGGTGGTGCAGCAGAGCGTCACCATGTTCCCGGTGATCGTGCGGCTGGACAACCGTTCGGGGCTGCTGAGGCCGGGGATGAACGCCGAGGTGGAGATCCTCATCGACCAGGCGAGCGATGTCCTGCTGGTGCCCAACAACGCCATCGTGAACCTCGGCGACGTGGGGCCTGCGGCCATGGTGCTGGGGCTCGACGTCGAGAAGATGGACCTCGGCCCGTTCCAGGAGGCCGCTCGTGACGGAAGCCGGGGAGGGAACGACCGCCCGGCGATCGGCTCCGGTCTGATGGAGGTCCCGGCGAGCCAGCAGCCCGCAGGAGCCGCGGAGGAAGCCCGGGCGGGCCGGAAGTCGGTGGTGTTCGTCAAGGCCGACTCCACGGCCTCCGCGCAGCCGCGGCTGGTGGAGATCGGCCTGAACGACTGGGACCGGACCGAGGTGAGGTCAGGCCTCCAGGAGGGGGAGATGGTCGCCCTCATCGGCGCCGTGGCGCTCCAGGCCCAGCAGAACGAGTTCATGGAGCGCATGCGGAGCCGCGGGCCCGACGGCCCGTTCGGTGGCGGGCGGGGTCGCTGAGCGTCCTCATCGGAGACCGACGATGCTGATCAAGGAGATCATCATGGTGGCCCTGGCCGCCATCCGCGCCAACGCGCTGCGCTCGTTCCTCACGACGCTGGGCATCATCATCGGTGTGGCGGCGGTCATCGCCATGGTGGCTCTCGGCGGCGGCGCCCAGCGCCGGGTCGAGGACCAGATCCAGCGCATGGGCACCAACGTCCTCACCATCCGGGCGGGTCAGGGCATGTTCGGGGGCATCCGGGGACAGGGTGGCGTCCGACTGAGCGTGGAGGACGCCGAGGCCCTGCGGGGCGGGACTTCCGGGGGGCTGCTCACCGTGGCGCCCGAGGCGTCGTCCCGGCAGCAGCTTTCCTACCTTCGCTGGAACTCGAACAACGAGATCGTGGGCACCTGGCCCGAGTACTTCGAGATCTACGAGCACAAGCTCGTACAGGGACGCTTCTTCGATCACGGAGAGGTCCAGGGCCGACGGCGTGTGGCCGTCCTCGGCTTCAACGTGCCCGAGGAGGATCTCGGGACGCCCGTGCCCCTCCTCGTCGGGAAGACGATCCAGATCGGGGGGCAGCCGTTCCAGGTCATCGGTGTGCTCGCCGAGAAAGGGGAGATGGGCCGCTCCAACCCCGACGGGAGCGTCTACATCCCCGTCTCGACGGCGATCTACCGGGTGTTCGGGGGTCGGGAGCGTCTCGGCTCGATCTACGCCAAGACGCCCACCCCCGCCGAGATGGATCAGGCCTTCGCCGAGATCGACCGGATCCTCCGGCGGGAGCATCGCATCCCTCCGGGCGAGGAGGCCGACTTCAGCATCAGCAACGCCGCCGACCTCCTGGAGTCGTTCAGCGAGACCAGCAAGGTGTTCGGGTACCTGCTGGCTGGCATCGCCGGGATCAGCCTCCTGGTGGGGGGCATCGGCATCATGAACATCATGCTGGTGTCGGTCACCGAGCGGACCCGGGAGATCGGCGTGCGCAAGGCCATGGGAGCCACGAAGAAGGCCATCCTGTTCCAGTTCCTCATCGAGGCCCTGGTCCTCTGCGTCCTGGGAGGCATCCTGGGCGTGGTGGCCGGGTGGGGGAGCGCGCACCTCATCACCCGGATCGCCGAATGGCCCACCGCCGTCTCGTACCTGGCGGTGATGACGGCCCTGGGCTTTTCGGCGGGGATCGGCCTCTTTTTCGGCATCTGGCCAGCTCAGCGAGCTGCGAGGCTCGATCCGATCGATGCGCTGAGGTACGAGTGATGAGATGGGCGACGACCGGTCGGGAAGGCTCGACCCCGCCGGCGCCAGGAGGTATGCATTGTCCGGAGCGCTGACGTTGCCCTGGGGCCGGTGGCCGGTCCCACGAAGGGCTCCGGCCGGACTCGTCCGGCCGGACCCGAGTCGAGTCCAGCCGGGATATGCGGTGGCCGAACAGGTTCAGACGACCGCGCCGTCCGAGACCGACGGCCAGCTCGTGGAGCGGGTGCGTGCCGGGGATGGGCGGGCTTTCGACCGCCTGGTCCGCCGTCACCTGCGGGTGGCCCACGCGGTGGCCCGCTCGAAGCTGAGCGGGAACGAGGACGATGCGGACGACGTCTGCCAGGAGGCTTTCATGACGGCTCTGGAACGCATCGAGGACTGTCGGGACCCGGCGCGCTTTCGGCCCTGGCTGCTCTCCATCGTGAGGAACAAGGCGCACAACTACCGGGCGTACCTGGCAGTCCGGGAGGCGGAGCCGCTGGACGTTGTGGAGCCTGCGGCCGGCACGGACGACGTCGGCGCCCGGGTCGAGCGCCACGAGCTGAAGGACGACCTCGCCCAGGCGCTCGCGGAGCTCACCGAGCTGCAACGCACGGTGTTCGTCCGCTTCGATCTGGAGGGATGGGGCCACGGCGAGATCGCAGAGGCGCTGGGCGTTTCGCGGGGAGCCTCCCGCTTCCACCTGCACGCGGCACGCCGCGCGCTCCGGAAGCGGCTCTCCGCCCACCGGCTTGCATGGAGTCGATGATGGAAGCTGACCGAGGCGGGAGGCGCTCCCGGGTG
>DASQQQ010000099.1:0-3601 GCA_035643355.1 Actinomycetota bacterium
CTCTCCAGCAGCACCTCGGTGGTCGCGTCGGAGACCTCGGCCACCTCGCCCCCCATCACGCCGGCCACGGCCACCGGTCGCTCCGGGTCGCAGATCAGCAGGTCGTCACCGGTGAAGGCGCGCTCGACATCGTCCAGGGTCACCAGGCGCTCGCCCTCCGCGGCGCGGCGGACCACGACCCCCGGGCCCCGCAGCAGCGCCAGGTCGAAGGGGTGCAGCGGCTGGCCGATCTCGAGCATCGCGTAGTTCGTGGCATCCACGGCCCCGGAGATGGGCCGCATCCCGGCGGCGGTGAGCCGGGCCTGGATCTTGATGGGCGACGGCGCGTGTCGGACGCCCGTCAGGATCCGCGCCAGGTACCGTGGGCAGCGGTCCAGATCCAGGACCTCCAGGCTCGCGGCATCCTCGGCTTTGCCCTCCTCCTCCCGCACGCTCGTGGGCGGCGGGACGATCGGGACCCCCGTCGCCGCCGAGACCTCCCGAGCGATCCCCAGCACCGAGAGGAAGTCGGGCCGGTTCGGTGTGACCTCCACGTCGAGCACGGCGTCGTCCAGGCCCAGCACCGAGCGCACGTCCTGGCCGGGCTCGAGGTCATCCGGCAGCACCAGGATGCCCTCGTGGCTGGGGGCGATCCCGAGCTCCATGGGCGAGCAGAGCATGCCGTTGGAGACCATGCCCCGGATGGGCCGAGCGGCGAGCGGCTCGGGCAGGGCGGGCACCGTGGCCCCGGGCGGGGCCAGGGGGACCAGGTCGCCCGCCGCCATGTTGCGGACGCCCACCACGACCTCCTGCTCGCCCGAGCCGGTCTGCACCCTGGCCAGGCACAGCTTGTCCGAGTTCGGGTGATCGCGGACCTCCAGCACGCGCGCCACCAGCACGCCTCGGAGGCGATCCCAGGGGCGCTCGACGCCCTCCACCTCGGCCCCCTTGCGCGTGAGCAACTCGGCCAGATCCTCCACGCCGAGATCCGTGGGGCAGATCTCGCGGAGCCAGGACAGGACGATCCTCACGCGACCCCCTGGAACTGCTGGAGGAAGCGCACGTCACCGTCCACGAACGACCGCATGTCGTGGATGCCGTACCGGACCATGGCCACCCGCTCGATCCCCAGACCGAAGGCGAACCCCGTGTAGCGCTCGGGGTCGATCCCGCAGTTCTCCAGGACGCGCGGATGCACCATCCCGGCACCAAGCAGTTCGATCCAACCGTTCCCGCACGTGGGACAGCTCAGGCCCCCGCAGATGAAGCACGAGACGGCCACCTGAGCCCCCGGCTCGACGAAGGGGAAGTAGTCCGGGTTCAGGCGGACACGGCGCTCGGGACCGAACATCGCCCTGGCGAACGCCTCGAGCGTCCCCTTCATGTCGGAGAAGGACAGGCCCTCGTCCACCGCGAGCCCCTCGATCTGGTGGAACACGGACAGGTGGGTGGCGTCCACCGCCTCCCGTCGGTACACGCGGCCGGGCGCCACGATGAACACGGGCGGTGCCTGTCGCTCCATCGTGCGGATCTGCACCGCCGAGGTCTCTGTGCGTAGCAGCAGGCCCGGAACGTCGACATAGAGCGAGTCCTTCATGGTGCGAGCCGGGTGATCGGGTGGGATGTTCAACGCCTCGAAGTTGTGCCAGTCGTCTTCGATCTCGGGGCCCTCCTCGACCCGGTACCCCATCCGGGTGAAGACCTCGACGATCTCCTCCTCGATCAGGGTCAGGGGGTGCAGCGACCCCTCGCGGGGGCGCCGGCCGGGAAGCGTGACGTCCACTCGGTCCGCCTGCAGCAGCCGCGTCTCGTCCGACTGGACCAGGACCGCCCGTCGCCGCTCGAGGGCCTCCTCGAGCTCGGCCTTGACCTCGTTGGAGAGCCGTCCCAGCCGCCGCTTCTCCTCGACGCCCAACCCGCCGAGCGAGCGCTGCACCTGCGACCAGGGGGAACGGCGCCCGAGCACGGCCACCTTGGCCGCCTCCAGCTCATCGGTGGATCCGGCCTCCGCGAAGCGCTCGAGGCCGCGGCGGCGCTCCTGCTCCAGGACGCGGAGGGCTTCCTGCGGATCCATGGGTGCCAGAGTCTAGCAAGCCCCCCTCCCAGGACCGGGCGGGGTGTTCCCCAGGGCGCCGTGGGCCGCTCGTGGTTGTACGTGTTGAGGAAGTCCGCGAGCGCGGCGGTGCGCTCTTCGTCGCTGGCATAAGGGACGGACGTAGAGCCACTCGATCTTCATCGTCAGCACACTCCTGAAGCCAGAACCCCGCAGCGGTGGAGGCTCGCTCGCCGGGGTGGACTTCGGCGTAGGCCATGCGGCTGTGGTCCTCGACAGCCGCATGGATGTAGCCGTGTCGCGACGGGTCGCGAACCACCGACCTGGGTACTCGCGCCTCGTCGGTGCCACGTCGGGCGTGCGCTGAACCGGTCTAAGCTTCCGAGACCGGCCGACCGAAGGCATGGTGCGATGCGGAAGCTGATCTACGGCATGAACCTGACACTGGATGGCTACGTCGCCGCGCCCGGCGACGACCTCGGGTGGAGTGGGCCGAGCGACGAGCTGTTTCAGTGGTGGCTCGATCAGGAGCGGGCGATCGGCCTGTTGCTGTATGGGCGCAAGCTGTGGGAGGTCATGAGTTCCTACTGGCCGACCGGCGACCAGCAGCCCGATGCCACCCCGGCGGAGATCGAGTTCGCGCGCAACTGGCGGGACACGCCGAAGGTGGTGTTCTCCTCGGCGATGGAGAAGGTCGACTGGAACACCCGCCTGGTCACCGGCGACGCGGTCGAGGAGATCACCCGGCTCAAGGCTGAGGACGGCGAGCCGATGAGGGTTGGTGGTGCAACGCTCGCCGGGGCGGCCATGCGGGCCGGGCTGATCGACGAGTACACGATCGTCACCCATCCGGTCCTGGTGGGCGGCGGCACGCCGTTCTTCACCGCGCTGGATAGCTGGGTGAACCTGAACCTGCTGGAGACGCGGACGTTTCCCGGCGGGGTGGTTCTGACCAGGTACGAGACGAGGCGCTAAGCGCGTTCCCTCCACGCGGCCAAGGACGTGACGAGGCAGTGATGGGCCCACCGGGCTTGATCACGGGATCGGTTCCACGGAAGTTCTGGACCCACCACGATGGTCGAAGACGGCCGCCGGCAGGTCGCTCGACACGACCGGCTCACCGGCCGACTCCAAGCCCACCTCGAACTCGACCACCACCTGTAGGCACTGATCCGCAAAGCCGCGTTGCCCGGCGCCACAGCACTCCAACGAGCCCGCGCCGCGGCGGGAACTCGTGTCAACAGCGTCCAGAGGGAACACAGCTAGGGCTCCGGGACCGCGGGGACCTCCAGCCGGAACCGCAGGCCGTCCTCGACGTGCACCGTGGCGGAGCCGCCCTGGGCCTCGGCCACGCCCCGGGCCACGAACAGGCCGATCTTGCTGCCCGAGCCGGTGCCCGGGGGACGAGGCTCGAACAGGGCACCAGCCCCCTCGGGGTCGAGCTCGGTACCGGCTCGAAACACCTCCAGCACCAAACGGCCCTCGTCCACCCCGCCCGAGACCACCACCGGACCCTCCGATGCCCACCAGACCTCGGCCTCCATGAAGGCCTCCAGGATCAGCTGGAGC
>DASQQQ010000100.1:0-9356 GCA_035643355.1 Actinomycetota bacterium
GGCGACCGCCACGTAGACCCGGCCCCGGACGAGCGGCGCGCCGTCCGTGGCGGGGAGCACCTGGAGGTCCGTGGCACGAGCCACGATCCGGGGCAGCACGCTCTGGCCGGCCGCCGCGATGTGGAGCACCACCAGGAACACTGCGTCCACGTCGTGGTCGACCCGGTCGAACAGTTCTCGGAGCGCGTCGTGTCCGCCGGCGGAGCCTCCGATGCACACGACGAGCGAAGGATGCTCGGTCACGGCGTGGCTCCTCCCCCTCGAACCTTACCCGTCCCCGAGGGTGGGCGGAAGCCCCGTGGGCACCTCACGCGCTCCGCTGCGTCGGTCCCTCGGCCCCCGAGGCGTTCCGCCGGTCCGAGGTCTGGCCATCGCGCGATCCGTCCCCGATCAGCTCCTCGATCCTGGGGCCCTCGAGCGTCTCCTCCTCCAGGAGGGCCTCCATCAACCGGCGGTGCTCCTCGCGGTGCTCGGACAGCATGGTTTCGGCTTGCCCCTTGGCCCGCTCGATCAGGTTCCGGACCTCGCGATCGATCGCCTGCTCGGTCTCGTCGGACAGGTCGGGGCGACGCATCAGCGCGCTCTGCAGGAACTGGGAGTCGGGCTCGGAAACCACCACCGGCCCCACTGTCTCGGACATCCCGAACTCGGTCACCATGCGCCGAGCGATGTCGGAGGCCTTGCGCAGGTCGTCCTGCGCCCCGCTGGTCACGAACCCGAACACCAGCTGCTCGGCGCAGCGACCGCCCAGCAGGGTGGCCAGGCGGTCGTGCAGCTCCGGCTCGGAGACCAGGTACCGATCCTCATCGGGCAGCTGCTGGGTAAACCCCAGGGCGCCGATGCCGCGGGGTACGATCGAGATGCGGTGGATCCGGTCCGCGTGTCGGGCCGAGTGACCCACCACCGCGTGGCCGGCCTCGTGACACGCGATCATGCGGCGCTCCTCCTCGGAGATGATCTGGGACCGCCGCTCCAGCCCGGCCACCACGCGGTCGATCGCGTCCTCCAGGTCGGACATCGCCACGTGGTCCTTGCCCCGGCGGCCGGCGAGGAGGGCGCCCTCGTTGATTACGTTGGCGAGCTGCGCACCGGAGAACCCCGGGGTCCGCCGGGCCAGCGTCTCCAGGTCGGCGTCGAGACCGAGGGCCACACCCCGGGCGTGCAGCTTCAGGATCTCGTGCCGGCCCCGCACGTCGGGCAGGTGAACCACGATCTGCCGGTCGAACCGGCCCGGTCGGAGCAGGGCCTGGTCCAGCACCTCGGGACGGTTCGTGGCCGCCACGATGATGACCCCGCTGTTCGGCTCGAACCCGTCCATCTCCGAAAGGAGCTGCTGGAGCGTCTGCTCGCGCTCCTGATGGGCGCCGAGCTGCGATCCCGCGCGCCCCGCCCGCGCCTGGCCGATCGCGTCGATCTCGTCGATGAACACGATGGCCGGCGCGCGCCGGCGGGCGCGCTCGAACAGGTCGCGGACCCGAGCGGCTCCGGCGCCCACCAACATCTCCACGAAGGTTGACGCCGAGACCGAGAAGAAGGGCACGTCCGCCTCGCCGGCCACGGCCCGAGCCAGCAACGTCTTGCCGGTCCCGGGCGGGCCCACCAGCAGCACGCCCTTGGGGATCTTCGCGCCCAGCCTGCGGAACCGCCCCGGGGTCTTCAGGTAGTCGACGAGCTCGGCGACCTCGGCCCGAACCTCGTCCAGCCCGGCCACATCCTGGAACGTCGTGCGGAGCTTGCTCTTCTCGTAGAGCTTGGCCTTGCTCCGGCCGAAGCCGAAGGGACCGCCGCCCATGGAGCCACCGTCGCCGCCCATGCGGTTGCGGAGCATCCGCCGGAACAGGAAGTAGCCGCCCACCAGCAGCAGCAGGGGGAGCCCCCAGATCACGAAGAACTGGACCAGGCCGCTCGGTCTGGTCGCGTTCACTTCGACCCCCTGCTTGGTGAGCTGGTCGATCAGCTGGTTGACGTTGTAGTTGGTCGGCAGCGTGCTGGTGAAGGCCGTCTGCTGCGACGAGCCTCCCTGCTGCGACGAGCCACCACCGGACGGCTGGTACATGCCCTGGACCTGGCCCTGCGACAGGGTGACCTGCGTGACGCTCCCGTTCTGGACCAGGTCGAGGAACTGGGAGAAGGGGATCGAGCGACCGCCGCTGCCCAGCAGGCTGGGGCCGAACAGCAGGAACAGCGCGGCCACCCCGACCAGGATCCAGACGATCGATCGGCTCCAGGGGGGTCGCCCGTCGGCGCCCCCCTGGGGGTCGGAGGAGCGTTCAGGACGCATCGGGCGCACAGGGTCCGTCGGGGATCACCGCCCCTGGCTTCCCCGCCGGAGCACGTGGCGAAACGCTACGCGCCGACGGTGGTGCGGATGAAGAAGTGCCATCCCAACCACAACCAGACCACGAACAGCAGCCACCGTCCCACCGTGGGCCGGAGGAAGAAGCGGACGACGTCGCCCATCGTCGGGGTCCGCGGGTCGTGGTGCACGAGGGTCGCCACCTCCCAGGCCGCGATCGCGCCCAGGATCACCACCCACCCAACGGTGCCGATGACCTCGTACGGACCCATAGCCCGATCGTGCCCCGGGGCGCCGCGCCGCATGCGGCAAGGCGGTTCGGACCCGAACCGGTCCCGGCGGGTATAGGAGCGGCGTGGTCGCCATGCCTCCTCCCTCCGACCGTGGGCGGCCGGGTCCGTCGCGACCCGTACGGGCCGCGCCCCGCGGCCGGACGCCCGAGCGACGCGCACCGGGCCCACGCCCGCACGGGCCGGCCCGCTCGGCCGTACTGGCCTGGTCGGTCCTGTTCGCACTGCTGGTGGGCTGGGAGTTCACCGGCCTGGCGTTCGGCGGCCGGGGGTGGCCTACGTTCAGCGGGGTCGTACGGTTCTTCATGAGCTTGCCTGCGGGACGATGGGCGCTGTACGCGGGATGGATCTGGTTGGGATGGGACCTGCTGCCGACCGAGGGCGCTCCGCTCTCGGGCCGTCCCTGGGCGTCGCGCGTCCGGCGCGGGCTCGTGATCGCGGCTGTGCTGGGATACGCGTGGTGGGCAGCGTTCCTGCGGAGTGAGGTGCGATGGGTGGACGTGCTCGTGCCGGCGGCGGGGCTCCTGGCGATCGCCCTGTTCGGGCACCTGCGCCGGTCGACGCCCATCTCCTCGATGGCGCGGGCGACCCGGGACTGGATCGAGCTCCAGCTCCGCCGAGCTCGACGATGAGGCTGCGCTCGCACCTGCCCTTCCGCTCGCACGGCGGCCTGGTGGCGCTCACCACCGGGCTCCCGCTGGCGGAGGGCCTGGTGTTGCGGTGGAGCGGCATGGCGGCAGCGCAGCCGTTGGCACCGCAGATCACGGCGCCCGAGCCCTTCGGCATCTTCCACGATCTGCGCTGGGTGAGCGTCTTCCACGATGCCTGGTGGAGCTTCGCTCTGGAGCTGCTGCTCCTGGTCGCGTTCCGGGCCGGTCTGATGACGCTGCTCGTTCGGCTGGCCTGGCCAGGGGATCGGCCACGCCCTCCATTGCGACCGATGCTCATCCACAACGCGATCTTCACGGCGGCGGTGCTGGTGCTCCTCACGCCCTCCGAGGCTCTGATCTTCGCGTCGGCGGCGGCCCCCGTGTCGTGGATCTTCCTGGCCGCCTGGCCGCTCGCGCTCCTGGTCGCCGTGCTGGTCTTCCCCGGACCGGTCCGCCACGACTGGTGGAGGTGGCGGGCGCCCGCCCGATCCGTGGGATGGGTGTTCCTCACGTTCGTGGTACTCACCGCGGGCGGGGCGCTTGTGGCATCCAGCCCCCCCGGCCTGGCCGAGCTGGCGATCGTTGCGACCGGCCTGTTCGACGCCTGGGCCTGGGTCCGGATCGTGCGAGGGCTGATCGAGCCGGGAGCCTCGGCGATCCGCCTGCCGCAGCCCTCCATCAGCCTGGCCCTGATGGCCGCGGTCGTCCTGGGGATGACCGCCCTCACCTTCGGGCTGCTACGGGACGTCTCACGCCTGAACCAGAGCGCCTCCAGGCCCGCCTCCAGGTCCGGCCGGCCCGTGCTGCTGGTGACCGGGTTCGGGTCGAGCTGGAGCGGCCGCCCGGATCCGTTGCTCGGCTCGGACTTCGACCAGCGGCGGTTCTCGTACGCGGGGATGGGTCCGAACCTCGATCCCCTGCCCTTCGGTCCCCAGGCCACCCAGCGACCACTACCGGTCCTGGTGCGCGAGATGGCCCGCCAGGTGCGGGCCTTCGCCGAACAGACCGGGCAGCAGGTGAGCATCGTGGCCGAGAGCGAGGGCACGGTGGTCGCGAAGACGTACCTGGCCACGCATCCCGGAGCGCCCGTGTCCAGGCTGATCATGCTCAGCCCGCTGGTGGATCCGGGCCGCGTCTACTTCCCCCCGCCCGGACGGGAGGGATGGGGCGTGGCCTCGGGCTGGGAGGTCCGGGGGATCTCGGCGGTGATCCGGTGGCTGTCCTCGCTCCAGGTGGCGCCCGACGTCCCGTTCTTCCGGGACCTGGTGAACGAGGCCCCAGCCCTGCAGCGGATCCTCCGCTGTCCCCTGGCGGGGGTGCGCCAGATCGCGTTCGAGCCGCTGGCGGATGCCGTGACCGGCCTTCCGCCCACCGAGGGATCCGGCGCCGTCCCCCGCGTGGTGATCCCCGCGTTCCACGGCGGGATGCTCGAGAGCGCCTCGGTCCAGCGCTCGGTGGACGTGGTGCTCTCCGGGGGCACGCTCCCGTCGTTCCGGGCGTGGGAGGTCCTGGACCGGGCGGTCCGGGCCGTGGCCTCCCCCTGGCAGAGCCCCAGCCTGCCGGCGACCCTTCCGACCGCCTGGGACCACACCCGGTTGCCCGATCCCGTGTGCGCCCCGGTCGGGTCCACCTGAGGCTCGATGCCCGGAGCTTCCGGGACCCCGCCCCGTCGGGCGCGGGGTGGGCGACCAAGCTGGGCGCGTCGTCCGGAGCGCGGGGCCGCCTCAGCCACGACCTCCGTCGTTTGCTGCGGCACCACTGCGGCTACATATCGGACGACCTCGGCCGCAAGGGTTCGGTGAGCGCGTGGCGACGACGAAGAGGACGGGGCCCAGGGCCGACACCTACCTCCCCATCGAGGAGTACGGGATGATCGGCGACTGCCACTCGGCAGCGCTGGTCTCTCGGACCGGTTCGATCGACTGGTGCTGCCTTCCCCGGTTCGATGCCGGGAGCGCCTTCGGGCGGCTGCTGGACCGGGACCGCGGCGGGCACTGCTCGATCCGGCCTCGCGCCCGGTCCGTCCACACGCGGCGGCGGTATCTGGAGAACACCCTCGTGCTTGAGACGGTGGTCCGTGCCGGGGGGGCCGAGGCCCGGATGATCGACGGCCTCACGATGCCGTCGGGTCCGGGGCGCGATCGCGAGATCCTGCGGGCGGTGGACGGCCTGCGGGGACGGATGTCGTTCGAGATCGAGGTGGAGCCGCGGTTCGACTGCGGGCGGCTCCGACCCTGGATCACGCAGCTGGGGGTCCACTGCTATGCGGCGGTGGGGGGCGACGACTGCCTGATCGTCTGGTCGGATGCCGACCTGGAGCCGGTCGGGGAGGATGCCCTGCGGGGGCGCTTCGAGGTGGGAGAGGGCCAGCGGGTCCGGCTGGCGATCCGGTACATCCGCCCCCACGAGCTCGACGGGGGGCGGGGACAGGATTTCGACCCCACCGACCTGGACGATCGCCTGGAGCGGACGATCGAGTGGTGGCGGGAGTGGGCCTCGCACGGCAGCATGGATCATCCGCACGGCTCCGCGGCGCTGCGCTCGGCCATCACGCTGAAGGCGATGACCTACGCCCCGACCGGGGCGATGATCGCCGCCGCCACCACCTCGCTGCCCGAGTCGCCCCAGGGGGCCAGGACCTGGGACTACCGGTACAGCTGGATCCGCGATTCGGCCTTCGCCGTGCGCTCCCTGGCCCGGCTGGGGTTCGAGGAGGAGGCCGACGGCTTCCGCCGGTTCGTCGAGCGGAGCGCGGCGGGCCACGCCGAGGACCTTCGGATCCTGTTCGGCGTGGGCGGGGAGCGACACCTGATGGAGTCCACGGTCCCCGAGCTCGAAGGCTACCGGGGGGCGAAACCGGTGCGGATCGGGAACGGGGCCTCGACCCAGCTCCAGCTGGACGTCTACGGGCACGTGGTCGAGCTGGCCTGGCGCTGGCACCAGCGGGGCCACTCCCCGGACGACGACTACTGGCGCTTCCTCATGGACATCGTCGAGACGGCCGCGGCCAGATGGGAGGAGCGGGACCGCGGCATCTGGGAGGTGCGGGGACGTCGTCAGCACTTCGTGCACTCCAAGGTGATGTGCTGGGCGGCCCTGGACCGCGGCATCCGTCTGGCCACCGAGTGCGGCCGGAGAGCCCCCCTCCGACGCTGGAGGCAAGTGAGGCGAGAGATCCGCTCGGCCGTCGAGCAGCACGGGTACGACCGGAAGCGGGGCGTGTTCACCCGCAGCTTCGGGACCAAGTCGATGGACGCCGCGCTGCTCCTGCTGCCCCAGGTCGACTTCGTGCCGGTGGACGACGAGCGGATGATGCGCACGGTGGACGAGGTCCGCAAGGACCTGGGGCAGGACGGTCTGCTGCTCCGGTACCGCGTGTCGGATGGGATCGACGCTCCCGAGGGGGTCTTCCTCCCCGCCTCGTTCTGGGCGGTGGAGTGCCTGGCCGGGCAGGGTCGACTGGAGGAGGCCGAGGCGCTGTTCGAGCGGGCCGTGGCCGCCGCCAACGACCTGGGGCTGTTCTCCGAGGAGTACGACCCCGGCACCTACCACATGCTGGGCAACTTCCCCCAGGCCCTCACCCATATGTCGCACATCGGTGCCTCGGTGGCGATCGCGGCGGCCGCGAACCAGATCTCGCCGCCGTTGTGACCGGTAGGTAGGCTGCGTCAGGTGGAGATCCGGCCCCTGGGCTCGTCCGGCCTGAGCGTCACCCCGATCGGCCTGGGGCTCGCCGCGCTCGGCCGCCCCGCGTACATCGACCTGGGGCGGGAGCGGGACCTGGGGCCGGAACGCTCGCCCGAGGCGATGCGGGCCCGCTGCCACGCCGTGCTCGATGCGGCGTTCGACGCGGGGATCCGGTACGTGGACGCCGCGCGCTCGTACGGGGATGCGGAGCGGTTCCTTTCGACCTGGCTCGCCGGCCGCGGGAGCACGGTGGCCGAGCTCACGGTGGGGTCCAAGTGGGGCTACACGTACGTGGCCGACTGGCGGATGGACGCGGATGTGCACGAGGTGAAGGACCACTCGCTCCAGACGCTCCGTCGTCAGGTCGGCGAGAGCCGGGCGCTCCTGGGAAGCCGGTTGGCCCTGTACCAGATCCATTCGGCCACGCTGGAGAGCGGGGTCCTGGAGGACCGCGGGGTCCTGGAGGAGCTGGTCAGGCTGCGGGGCGACGGTCTGGCGATCGGGCTCACCACCAGCGGAGCCCGGCAGGGCGAGACGGTGCGCCGGGCCCTCCAGGTCCGGGTGGCCGGGGAACGACCCTTCGACGTGGTCCAGGCCACGTGGAACCCGCTCGAGCCCTCGGCCGGACCGGCCCTGGCGGAGGCCAAGGAGGCCGGGTGGGGGGTCATCGTGAAGGAGGCGGTGGCCAACGGCCGACTCGTGCCCGGCGCGCCGGACCTGCCGAGGGAGCTCGATTCGGTGGCCGAGCGGTGCGGGGCCACGGTCGATCAGGTGGCCATAGCGGCCGCCCTGGAGAACCCGTGGGCCGACATGGTCTTGTCGGGCGCGGTGACCGAAGGACAGGTCCGCAGCAACGCCGGGGCGGCCGAGATCGGACTCGAGCCCGGTGACCTGGACGCCCTCGCCGGCCTGGCTGAGCCGCCGGAGCGGTACTGGGCCGCGCGGTCCGCGCTCCCCTGGAGGTAGCCGAAGCACCGGGCGGCACGGGCACCGGGTTCGCGGGCCTGGATCACATCCGCCGGGCCGACGGGCTTGCAACGGATGGCGATCCGGTGCCAAACTGGATGTTCCTGGCGTCCGAGCTGCGAGGCTCGGCGATGGACGGCGGCGCGACGCGGGCACGCGCCGCCGTCTGCTTTCTGGCCCCGTGATATCGTTCCTCCCCCCACGGGCGCGTAGCTCAGCGGGAGAGCGCTGCCTTCACACGGCAGAGGTCGCAGGTTCGAAACCTGCCGCGCCCACCAGCGCTCCCGAAGGTCGGAAGCTCGGTCGACGGGGACCGTGCGCACGTCCTTCCCTTAACAGGCTGCGGAAAAACGCCAGCTCGCACCCGTTCTGAGGTCGCAGAGGCGTTCGCCGCGTCCTGGTGACTCGGTTATCGGGAGCTCACCACTCGGTGAGTGGCGTGCAGCTCTGCTTCTCGGCGCTCCGTCACGTCGCATGCGCGTCGAGGGCGGCGATCCGCACCACGTTGTAGACCGCGCCTGCCATGAGAAACTAGGCCCTGTTCCTCGCTCTGCCGATGAACCGGAGCTTCCTGCCCCCGGCGATGGTCTTCATCCACCCGAAGGGTTCCTCGATGCGTTTGCAGATCCGCTGGGAGACGGCGTGACCGGCGTGGCGGGTGGTGCGGGCATCGATGGCGCTGCGCCTGTGGTCCGTCTCGTTCGGGGCGACGTGCGGGGTGAAGCCACGCTCTCTGCAGTCCGCGACGAAGTCCTTGGTGTCGTAGGCCTTGTCCCCGGCGAGCGTCCGTCTGCGTTTGCGCTTCGGCAGCCGCTCGAGCATCTCCAGGGCCGCCTCCCGCTCGGCGTACCCGGTGGCCCGAGTGAGCTCCATGTCCACGATGAGGCCCGATCGGTTCTCCATCAGGACGTGCCCGGCGTAGCAAAGCTTCGCCGCGGAGGCGTGGGACTTTCGGGCCAGCAGGGCCTCGGGATCGGTCGTTGAGCTGTGGGTTTGGTTCGAGCGGCGTTCCCCGTGGAAGTCTCGCTCGGCGTTGCGTCCGCCCTCGGGCGTAGACCCCGAGCCATCCTTCGGCCGGAAGCTCTTGTGGGAGGCCCACGCCTCGAGGAGCGTCCCGTCCACGGAGAAGTGTTCGGAAGAGGTGTAGCGGCGGAGGTGGGCCTGGCGGACCACTTGGGCGAAGAACCGATCCGCGATCTCGTGCTCCAGGAGGCGATCCCTGTTCTTGGTGAACGTGGTGGGGTCGAAGGCCTCTGCCTCGATGGGGAGGTCCAGGAACCACTTGAAAAGCAGGTCGTAGTTCAGCCGCTCGCAGAAGGCCCGCTCCGAGCGGATCGAGTACAGGGCCATGAGCACCGTGGCCTTCAGTAGCTGCTCCGGCGGGACGCTGGGCCGCCCGATCGGCGAGTACATGGCCTCGAACTCGCCGTCGAGCGAGGCCAGCACCCCCTCGACGACCTTGCGGAT
>DASQQQ010000101.1:0-7420 GCA_035643355.1 Actinomycetota bacterium
AAGAAGGCGGTGGAGCGGTCCTTGGAGCTGTGGACCTCGAGGCCGGTGGTCGGGGCCTGGTCCTGGGACGGGGACCGGACCCTGTATTTCCGGCCCCGCGAGTACTGGCCGGCGCACACCACGGTGCGCTTCGTCGGACACCTCGACGGGGTGGAGGGATCGCCCGGCGTCTACGGGGTGCACACGCTGACGCAGACCTTCTCGATCGGACGCTCCTTGATCGCCGTGGCCGATACGGGCACCCACCGTGTCCAGATCTACCTGGACAAACAGCTGTTCGGGGACTGGCCGATGAGCTCCGGCAAGCCGGGGGATGACACGCCGAACGGCACCTACCTCACACTGGACAAGTCGAACCCGGAAGAGATGATCGGTCCCGGCTACGACATCATGGTGCCTTGGTCGGTCCGGTTCACATGGTCCGGTGACTTCCTGCACGACGCCTACTGGTCGGTGGGTGACCAGGGGTTCGCCAACGTCAGCCACGGCTGCGTGAACCTCTCGCCGGAGCACGCCAAGACCTATTACCAGCTGGCCGGCCAGGGCGACCCGGTGACGATCACCGGGAGTCCCCGAGCCGGCACCTGGGGCAACGGATGGACCATGTGGTTCCTGAGTTGGCCCCAACTGCTACGGGGAAGCGCGCTGCATCGAGCGGTCCAGACCGGTCCGAGGGGGAGTTCGCTCGTGGATCCGCGGGCGCTGCGGCCATCGCGGGCTCAGGCTCCACGGGGGAAGCCGAAGCCGGGGAACGCGGACGCCGCGTAGGCCGCGGCGGATGGTCCACTCCGATCCAGGTTTCCCTCGACGCTTCCTCAGAGGAGCCCCAGAAGCTCGTACGTCGATCCGATCCACCCGCAGGCGGCGCGGAACGCTCCCGAGTCCCGTCCATGGCACCACCGTCCCGCGTCAAGGCCGGGCGCGAAGGGGCCCCATGATGAGCCGTTCACAGCCAGCCGATCCTCACGGCGTGGAGGTAGGTGTTCCAGGACGCGCCGAACCGCTCGGAGAGCTCCGCCTCCTCTCGAGGCGAGAACAGCCTGGATCCGACGTACAGGACGATCCCGATCCCGGCCCACACCCAGGTATCGAACAGGAAGCCGATCCAGGGGAGGACCAGGAACGACACGGTCGTGTAGATGGGGTGCTTCACCACGGCGTAGGGCCCGGTGGTGATCAGCTCGCCCCGCGGCACCTTCATCAGGATCAGGAGGACCGACCAGATCCAGATCGCGATCCCTACGATCGACGCGACGATCGAGACGATCCGCAGGACCGGCGCTGGCCCGCCGCCCCCGAAGGCCGACGGGAACGCGTCGTTCAGGGCCAGACCGAGGATCAGGAAGGGGAGCGTGAACAGCACGATCCTGTCACCGCCGCCGACCAAGATCCTCAGGCCCCCCACCGCCGTTCGAGCCGGCCCGCACCATCCCGCGCCATCGGCCCGGGCTGGCCCCTCGCTCCGATCGTGCCCACCGCCCTCACCTCGCGTCGTACCGGCGCCCCTCAGGGGCGCCGAACCGGCCCTGGTCGGACTCAAGCCTCGCCGGTCGAGCGGACACCGGTTAGGAGAGATGGTCCTCTCCGGGGCAGGGCCAGTAGCATCGAGGGGTCCACGAGGAGGGGAGGAGCGGATGCCGACCAAGCTGAACCCGTACCTGAACTTCCGGGACTCCACCCGCGAGGCGATGGAGTTCTACCGGACGGTCTTCGGGGGCAAGCTCTACCTCAGCACGTTCAAGGACTTCAACGCCTCCCAGGACCCGAGCGAGGACGAGAAGATCATGCACGCCGTCCTCGAGGCCGAGAACGGCCTCACGATCATGGCTGCAGACACCCCGAACAGCATGGAGTACACGCCGGGCACGAACTTCAACATGTCGTTGAGCGGTGACGATGAGGCCGAGTTGCGCGGGTACTTCGAGAAACTCGGAGAGGGCGGGAAGGTGACGATGCCGCTGGAGAAGGCGGCTTGGGGCGACACCTTCGGGATGCTCATCGACGGCTTCGGGGTCCGGTGGCTCGTGAACATCGCCGGGAGACACGACTAGGGATGCATGTCGCGCTCAGCTGGGAGGTTCGGGGGAAGATCCGAGGAGGGAGGTCGCGTCGGCGATGATCCGGGCGGCCTCTCGGTACGGGATGCCGTCCGTGTTGATCACGAGGTCGTACTGGAGCGGGTCGTCGATGTCCCGTCCGTAGTACTCCTTCACGTACCGCTGGCGACCGAGGTCCTGCGCACGTAGGTACTGGGCGGCCGCTCCTGGGTCCATATGCAGACGTCCCTGCAGGTAGGCGATCCGCTTGCCCGCCGAACCCACCAGCCGCACGTGGAACGCCCAGTCGAGCCTCGCCGTGATGAGGTTGGCACCACGGCCGATCAGGATCACGTTCCCGATCTCCGCCAGGTGCAGGATGGTGTCCGCCGTCCTCTTGACCAGCGTCGACGCCCGTGGGTGGAGCCCGAAGAGCTCCTCCATGGCATCCGCCACGTGAGAGACGCGATCCTCGCGCATGAACGTCGCGAGCCGGGCCGGCAGGTCATGATGCCTGAGCACCTCGTCCACCAGGTTCCGGTCGAAGACGGTCCAGGTGGGCGAGCCCTTGGGCGCTCGAGCGATGAGGAGATCGAGGAGCTCATCGGCGACCACATGGGCTCCCGCTCCCGTCTGGCGGGAGATCGTCACCACGGGCCAGTGCACCGCTGCTCCACCCGCCGGAGCGGTCCATCCCCGTGCTTGGGGCTGTCGCGTGACCGAGTCCAGGTAGCGCTCGACGCTGGTGAGCCCCTTCATGAACGGCTCACCCCATCCTCCACGGGGCGCTCGGTGGCTCCTCCAGCCTCGATCGAGGGCTCCACGATCTCCCTCTCCTCGCACCCATGGTACCGAGGGGCAGGCATCGAGCCCTACGGCGGCCGGTTACCCGCGACCACGGACCGGGATCGAGCGGCATACGCTCCGTCCCTCGGCGCCGGGGACCATCGTCCCTCCCGGACCCATCGGGGACGGACACAGTTGTGGTGCGCCACCGGAACGGTGACGGCTCTCGATGTCCACCGAACCGCCGCGAGGAGAGGGCCATGACGAGCACCCCGACGACCATGCACCGTGGTCCACAGGTCAACCGGCTGGTGATGATCGCCTTGGTCGTGCTCGTCGCGGCCGCCGGTGTGGCGGCCGGGTTCGCGCTCGGTCGGCGGTCCGGGTCCGGATCGTCGAGCGGCATCCAGGGATCCGGCACGGCGGCGACCGAGACGCGGGACGTCGGCCCGTTCAGCTCCGTCGACCTCGTCGGGAGCAACCTGGTGTCGATCACCGTCGGCGACGCTCGCAGCGTCGTGGTGCATGCCGACGACAACCTGATCCACCGCGTTACCACCACCGTCGAGTCCGGCCGGCTCGAGATCGGCAACCACGGCAGCTTCACCACACACGTACCGATGAGGGTCGACGTGACCGTCCCCCACCTCGACGGGGTCACGGTGGAGGGCTCGGGAACGGTGACGGTGGCGGGCGTGCGGTCGGATGTGCTCACGGTCGGGTTGCCGGGGAGCGGCGTGATCAAGATGTCGGGCACCACCGACCGGCTGGAGGCGACGCTGGATGGCTCGGGTGACCTGCTGATGGGCGACCTGCTCGCCGCAGACGTCACGGCCCTGATCTCGGGCTCGGGAACGATCCGGCTGTCCGTGTCTCGGAGCCTCGATGCATCGGTCACCGGGAGCGGGGCGATCCTGTATGCGGGCAGCCCGGCGGAGGTCAGCAAGAGCGTGACCGGCTCCGGCACGATCGCCGGCAGCGATCGCTGAAAAGGCCGTTACGTCCGCTCGACGCCGTTCCACCCCTGCCCGCTCGTCCGTTTAGCCCGTGCACGCTGCGGGGAAGGGGCAATCACGAGTCCGCCACGGGAGGTGGATGTCATGACCGGACGGGTGAGAACGAGCGGGATCCTGATCGTCATCCTGGGTGTGTGGGGTGGCATCGTGCCCTTCGTGGGCCCGACGTTCGGGTTCGGGGCGGGGACCAGCGCCTGGACCTGGACCGTTCCCTTCGCGACCCTGAACGTCGCGGCGGCGGTGGCCGCGGTCGTGGGAGGGTTCCTGCTGCTATCCGGCGGGGCGTCCGGTGCCCGGGCCGGCGGCGCGCTCGCCGTGGTCGGAGGGATGTGGTTCGTGCTCGGGCCCATCTTCCAGCCCCTGTGGCACCAGGCGAGCGTCTTGGTCGTGGTCACCGGAGGACCCAGCTGGATGGACGTGGCCAAGGTGATCGGGTACCACGACGGCACGGGGCTGCTGATCACGTTCCTCGGCGCGTACGCCCTCGGCGTGCTGTCCTGGCCGAGGCGCGTGGCCGCCCGGTCCGCGGAGCCCGTGGCGCCGCGCCGGGTCGACGAGGCGGCCTGACCATACTGGGGGCTTGTTCCCCCGACCGTGTATACCGGCGAGCCGGTGGGTAGGTGGCGACCAGTCGGATGGGAGCCAGGACCGCCCCTCGTGACGGCGGGCGGGTATCGGAATTGAGGGTCCCCGCCGTGCCGTCTGGCTTGCCCGAGTTCCGCCGCGCCCTCTGCGAGTTCGATCTCCCCTCGGATCTGCTGGAGGATGCGCGGCTCCTGGTCACCGAGCTCGTGTCCAACAGTATCCGCCACGCCGGGCTTCGGCCCACCGACCTCATCCTGGTCCGCACGTCGTGGAACGGGGCCCGGCTCCGCATCGAGGTCCGCGACGGCGGGGCGGAACCGGGATCTGCGTCGTTGTGTCGCGCACCCGGCTCGGAGGCCGGTTGGGGTCTGTACCTGGTCGACCGTTTGGCCGCCAGGTGGGGGGCCAGGGCCGGGCGCTGGTGGTTCGAGCTCGACAGCTCCGGGTGATGGTGACGGGGATCAGGACCGAGGGTCGGTGGCCTCGGCTACATCTCGAGGCGGACCGTCGGCTTTGGCCACCACGACGAACCGATCCGTCTCCTCCACCACACGGTCGACGGCAGGATCGACGTGCTCGGCGATCAGCAAGAATGCCTCTGGGTGCGACCGGACGCGTTCGTATTCCGCGATGGAGACGGCGATCAGCCGCTCACAGGCGGGATCCCCGCACTCACAGACCATCCGGACGTGGCGATCGCGCCCCCCCGCATCCTGGGCCCGCTCGAGCTCCTCGTTGATCGTCCGAGAGATGGCCTCGTTGCGGGCCAACCGATCGTCCCGTTCCCCCATCGCCCCCCTCCCGGACGCTAGCACGAGGGATGCGACCTGGGGAAGGCGGCCGGTCCGTCCGGTGATGAGTGGTACCGCTACGAGGGGTGGCCTTCGCCATCCGGCGGCGGACGGCGTCCGTGGGGTCCGTGGTGGTGGCGTGAGGGATCCTGCCCTCCTCGACGGGAGGCCCAGACCGTCCTGCGGGCTTCTCGGACGAGGGACTGGTCCGACAGCAGGTCGTTCAGTTCCCGCTCGACCGCGTCGTCGCGGACGTCTGACATCCCGCGCCGGTCGGAGCGACGTGCCCTCCGGATCCGTCGTCGATGGCGCACCAACGGCGCGAACGCGTAGACCCCCATCAGCACCAGGCTCAACCCCGTGGCGACGTAGGCGGCGATCACGAACGGGCCCCCAGGGCTCCACTGCGTCCCCGCGGCCGCCGCCCGGCCGGGCGGGCCGAGGGACGAGATCGCGGCTGCCACGTGGCCGAACATCGGCTCCTCCAGCGGTCCTCGGGTCCCGACCCAGGGAAGTATGGCCCCAAGATCGGTCGTCTGCTCACCCCTATCGAGATGGTGCCCCGCGCTCCGAAGACCGAAACGACCGGAGGCGATCCGAGGGGCATGCCGAGGCGACGAGCCAGCGCTCGAGCCTCAGGCGGGCTCAGGCAGCGTGGATCTGCGGCAGATCCAGCACCCGTCGGATCCCTGCGACGTCGTGCCGGAAGTCCCGCATCCGCTGCGAGTCGGGCCCACCGCGGCGGAGCCACTCGGGGTGGAAGGTCGGGATGACGGTGCGGCCCTTCCACGCGGACCGCTCCCCGTGCACGTGACCCATCTTCACCTTCCCGCCCAGCAGCGCGCGGGTCGCGACCGTCCCGAGCGGTACGAGCAGCTTCGGCTCCACCAGCTGGACCTGCTCCTCCAGCCAGTGGATGCAGGGCCGGATCTCATCGGCGTGCGGATCCCGCCCCCCCGGGACCGGGTGCTTCACGATGGTGGTGAGGTAGACGTCCTCGCGCCGGACGCCGATCTCGTGGAGCATCGCGTCCAGGAAGGCATCCGCTTCGCCCCCGAAGGCGACGAGCTCTTCCTCGGACGGGGTCCCGCCGATCAGCATCAGGTCGGCATCCGCGTTTCCGGCGCCGTACACGAGGGTGCCCTCCCAGAGCGGGCAGTTGCGGCACTCGGCCGCTGCGGCCGCCGCCTCCTCGAGGGGGATCCGATCGGCCCCCATCGCTCTTTCCGCAGACGGGGACTCGTAGGAGCGGGGTTCGCTCGGCGGTGGGATCAGCCGCTCGGAGCGTTCCCAACTTCGGCGCCGCCGACCGATCGCGATCAGCGCGAAGGCGCTCAGGGCGACGGCCGTCAGCGATGCGGGCAGGACTCGGATCCATCTGGCGCGCACGGCGCTCACCTCTCCCATCCGAGGATCGAGGAGATCGTCACGGTCCCATCGGCGTCGGGCGGGTCTTCCTTGACCTCCATGTGATCGAGACATCCTCCTCGTCGGCGGATCTGTGCACCACGTACCCATGTCACCGGCGCGCGATGCCCGCAAACGCGATCGGAATGTGGTGTCGCGTGCCCCGGCGCTGTGCGGCAGGTGGAGCGTCCGATCCATGGCGAGACCCCCGCGTCCGGGGGCCCCACTGAAGCGATGCCCTGCGCGGCCCGCGTCCGGGCTCCGGAAGGTCGGAGCGGCCGCGCTTCACGCCGAGCCCTTGGCCGTTGGGCTCGGGTCGGGAGCGGACCCCGCTCGCGCTCGTCCCCTCGGGCCCGAACCGTATCACAAGCGTGTGATCCGGTCGAGCCCGCGGTCCGATAGGGCAACGAGCCGGCCGGGTAGGACCTGTTCGGTGGATGGCCCACGGTGGCTTGCTCTTCCGCGCAGGCCGGCGCTACCCTCGTCCGGGCAGGCGTCTGCGATGGGGTGCGCCGGCCACGGGCAAGATGACGCTCCTCGGCGTGGAGGTGGTTCCCTGACGCGCGCGGCTGGACTGGTGCACGATGCCCTGTTCTACGAGACCGATGAGCGCTTGGTCTCGGCGCTCGTGCCGTGGCTGCGGGAGGGGCTCGACGGGAACGAGGGTGTGGCCGTGGTCACCACCATCCCCCGCATCGCGATGCTCCGAGAGGGCCTCGGACCCCGGGCGGAGCGGGTGACCTTCGTGCCGAACGATGTCTGGTACACGAAGCCGGCCGCAACCGTGGCCAGGTGGCGG
>DASQQQ010000102.1:0-4367 GCA_035643355.1 Actinomycetota bacterium
GTTCGCGGCGATCGGGGCGCTCGCCGCGCAGCTGTTCGACTCGCGGCGTCGGGCCGCAACCTGGGCCGGGATCGCGCTGGCCCTCTCGCTGATGCTCCGGGTGGCCGCCGACGGGACCCGCACGCTCGGGTGGATCCGGTGGACCACGCCGCTCGGCTGGATCGAGAACGTACGCCCGTTCGGGGGGACGAACCTCGTCGCACTGATCCCGCTCTCGGTGTCGATCGTGGCGGCGGTGACCGGCGCGCTCGTCCTGCGGGCCCGGCGGGACCAGGGAGCCGGGGCGTTGGGGCTCGAGGAGGCGGCCGCCCGCAGGACCAGGTTGCTCACCGGCCCCGAAGGCCTGGCGCTGCTGTCGGGCCGGACCGCTGCCGTCACTTGGACCCTGGCCGTGGGGGCGTTCGCGTTCGTGTTCGGGCTGCTGGCCAAGGGGGTGAGCGAGTTCATCGAGGAGGGCGAGGGGTTCGAGGAGATCCTGCGCCGGTTCGGCGGCTCGGGCATCCTGTCCGCGGCGGGGTTCCTGGGGCTGATCTACTCGGCCTTCATCGTGATCGTGCTGGTCGTCTACGCGGGCACGCAGATCTCGGCGATGCGCGAGGAGGAGGCCACCGGACGGCTCGACAACGTCCTGGTCCATCCGGTGGGGCGGGCCCGGTGGCTCGCCACGCGGGGGATGGTGGCGGTGGTCGGCGCGGTGGTGGTCGCGGTCGTGGCGAGCCTGGCGATGTGGGCCGGGGCCGCTGCGGCCGGCTCCTCCGTATCGCTGTGGGGGCAGGTCCGGGCCGCGCTGAACTGCCTGCCGGTGGTGGCGCTGTTCCTGGGCATCGGCCTGCTGGCCTTCGGCTTCGTGCCTCGCCTCACGGCGGCGATCACGTTCGGCCTGGTGACGGTGGCCTACCTGATCCAGCTGATCGGGGCCATCGTGGACGCGCCGGACTGGGTGCTGGACCTGTCCCCGTTCCACCACGTGGCGGCCGTGCCCATCGTGCCGGCGAACGTCGGGGCCGCGCTGGCGATGCTCGCGGCCGCGCTCATCGCCATCGTCGCCGGCACCGCGGCGTGGCTCCGTCGCGACATCGCCCTGGCCTGAGGGAAGTTGCACAGCGCGATGGGCCGTTCGCGTCCCTGGAAGAGGTCACGCTACGTTGGTGCTTCTCGAGGTCTCGATGCGGCGGATATGCGGCCCCGATTTCGAACCGCGGGTGAGCGGTCCGGAACGGCTGCCGCCGCAGTCGGGCGAGACCCTCCGGGCCGTTGGGCAGGATGGCTATCATCGGACCATGTGCCGGAGCATCAAGCGGTTGCGGGCCGCGGACGGTGAGCTGGCCACCGACGAGCAGATCCGGGAGGCGGCGCTCCAGTTCGTGCGGAAGGTGAGCGGGTATCGCGCGCCCTCCAAGCGGAACACCCAGGCGTTCGAGGCGGCGGTGGACGAGGTGGCCGACGCCTCGCGCCGGCTCCTCGAGGCGGTGGCCCCGCCCGTCCCTCGGCGGTGAAGGTCGTCCCCCTCACCGAGCGGCCCGATCTGGACGAGCGCGTGAGCGAGCACCTCCTCGATGGCGTGGACGGCGTGCTTCCCTCGCGGTGGAGCAGCGGAACGATGGGCTGCCGCCCACCACGCTCTGCGCGCTCGAGGGTGTGGTCGCGCCCGAGAAGCAGGACGGGGCCACGGCCTCGGCACCGTCTCTCGTGAACGTCGACCGTCCGTGACGCGTGGGTAGGATGGGCGTCGTGGTGCCGCTGGATCTCTCACCGGAGCAGATGCGCGAGATGGGGGAGGCCGCGCTCGCCTACGTCGTGGACTTCCTGGCCGGTCGCGACGCCGCGGCGGCGTCGAACTTCGACGAGGCCGAGGCCGTGGCCCGTCTCCACCGGGCATCCCCTCCGCAGGAGGGCGGGGACTTCGGGCCGCTCGTGGAGCTGGTCGACACGATCGCCTCGAACTCGGCCGACAATGCCGGGCCCGGGTTCCTGGCCTACATCCCCGGCGGCGGGCTGTTCGCCTCGTCCCTGGCCGACCTGCTGTCGACCACGATCGATCGGTTCGTGAACCTGTGGGGGGAAGCCCCCGTGGCCGCGCAGATCGAGAACAACGTGGTGCGGTGGCTGTGCGGGCTGTTCGACCTGCCGCCGGAGTCCCGCGGCGTGCTCACCTCCGGAGGCTCGATGGCCAACTTCTCCGCCATCGTGACCGCCCGCGCCGCCCACCTGCCCGAGGACTTCCTGCACGGCGCCCTGTACGTGAGCGAGCACGTGCACGCCTCGGTCCAGAAGGCGGCGATGCTGGCGGGGTTCCCCGTCCGCAACGTCCGGCGCGTTCCCGTCACGCCCGACCTGCGGATGGACGTCCAAGCTCTCCGGAAGATGGTCGGGGAGGACCGGGGAACCGGGTTCGCCCCGTTCGGGGTGGTGGCCTCGGCCGGCACCACCAACACCGGCACGATCGACCCGCTCTCGGCCATCGCGGAGGTGTGCGAGGTCGAGGGGCTCTGGCTGCACGTCGACGCCGCGTACGGGGGGTTCTTCCAACTCACCGAGCGGGGGCACGAGCGGTTCGCCGGGATCGAGCGGGCGGACTCGATCACGCTGGATCCGCACAAGGGCATGTTCCTCCCGTACGGGACCGGCGCCCTGATCGTCCGGCACGGCACCAAGCTCCGTGAGGCGCACTTCGTGGGGGCCGCCTACCTCCAGGACCTGGCCGCCGACGCTGACATCCCGAACTTCACCGAGTACTCGGCCGAGCTCTCCAGGGACTTCCGTGGGCTTCGGGTCTGGTTCCCGCTCAAGCTCCACGGGGTCTCGGCGTTCCGTCGGGCGCTGGACGAGAAGCTCGACCTGTCGGAGCTGCTCTACGAGGAGCTGAAGGCCGACCCCCGCCTGGAGCTGCCCTGGTCCCCGGACCTCACGGTGGTTCCCTTCCGCCTCCGCGACGGCGACGACGCCGCCAACCGCCGGCTGCTCGAGACGGTCAACGCCTCCAAGCGCGTCTTCCTGTCCAGCACCGTGATCGACGGGCGCTTCACCATCCGGGCCTGCATCCTCTCGCACCGCACCCACCGCGATCGCATCGAGGAGTGCATCGCGATCGTGCGGGACGCGGTGGCCCGGATCGCCGGGTAACGGAGCGGCCGTCCCCGTCGAACCTATGCACTGGGTGCGCAATCGTGGACACTCCCGCATACCTTAACGCACACTGGTCCCACACGTCCGCATAGGTTCGAAGGAGGGGTAGCGGTGAGGAAGCTCGACGTCTTGACCATCCTGTTGGTCGTGGTGGGCGCCCTGAACTGGGGCCTGGTGGCCATCGCGGAGTTCGACCTGGTCGCCGCCGTGTTCGGCATGGACTTCGGTCAGACCAGCGCGATCACCCGCGTGGTCTACGGGCTGGTCGGCCTGTCCGGCATCTACGTGGGGGCCCAGGCCTCCTCGATGCGGCGCCGGTGGAGCGCCCGGCTGATCGCCGCCTGACCCACCCGTACCACCACCCGAGCACCGCAGACGAGGAGCCGCCGGCCCGCGCCGGCGGCTCCACGTCGTGCACGCTGGTTACAGTGACGGCATGCCCGAGCTCCCCGAGGTCCAAGCCTTGGCCGAGCGGCTCCACGCCGCGCTGGCTCCAGCGCCCTTCGCCGGCGCCGACCTGCTGAGCTTCTCCTCCCTGAAGACGGTGTCGCCCCGGGCCTCGGAGCTGGTGGGGCGAGAGCTGTCGGGGGTGGGTCGCCGGGGCAAGTTCCTGCTCCTCGACCTGGAGGGTCCCCGGCTCCTGGTGCATCTATCCCAGGGCGGCCGGGTGGATGTGGAGGATCCTCCCAAGTCGACCCGGCCCCGGGGGGCCGTGGTGCGGCTCCGGTTCGAGGGGCGAGCATCCGTCCTGGTGAAGGAGTTTGGGCGGGAGCGCAAGGCCGGCTGGTGGATCGTCGCGCCGGGAGACGAGGGGCCGCTGGGCCGCCTCGGCCCCGAGCCGGACGAGCCCGCCTTCGAGCGGCTGGTGCTCGAGGGCGACGATGCGCGGCGCGTGCACACGATCCTCCGGGACCAGCACACCGTGGCCGGGATCGGCCGCGGCTACGCGGACGACATCCTGCACCGGGCCCGACTCTCGCCGTTCGCGGCCCTGGGGTCGCTCTCGGCCGAGCAACGCCGGGCGCTCCTGGAGGCCGTGCACGCCATCCTGGACGAGGCTCTCCAGGTGGAGCGGCGACGCACCGGTGGCCTCCCCACGAAGATCGGCGACCATTTCACGGTGCACGGGCGCCACGGCATGCCCTGCCCGGCGTGCGGCGACGACCTTCGCCGGATCTCCTACGGCTCCCACGAGGTCACCTACTGTCCCGCCTGCCAGACCGGAGGCAAGGTGCTGGCCG
>DASQQQ010000103.1:0-24978 GCA_035643355.1 Actinomycetota bacterium
AGAGCAGGACGCCACTGCCACCGGCCACGGTGAGCACCACGAACGCGATCCGGATCAGGACCGGATCGACGCCCAGGTACCATCCGATGCCGCCACAGACGCCGGCGATCACCCGATCGGACCGGCTGCGCCGCAAGGAGCGCGTCGGTTGGCGCGAGGGCGGAGGGGGCGGTGGCGGTGGCGGCACGGACACGCCGAAACCCTAGCGCCTGGGGCGCTCCCCTCCAAGCCCGAAGGCGCCCTCTCAGGCGGGCTGATGGGCCCGGAATACCAGGCCGTCCGGCCCCGCGTCCACCTCGACCCGGTCACCCTCCCGCAGCTCGCCGGACAGCAGCTTCATGGCCAGGGCATCCTGGATCTCGCGCTGGATCAGCCGCTTCAGCGGACGGGCTCCGTAGGCGGGCTCGAACCCCTTGTCCGCGAGGAGGTCGCGGGCCGCATCCGTCGGCTCGAAGGTGAGGTTCCGCTCGGACAGGCGCCGCTGCAGCTGGCCGAGCTGGATGTCCACGATCTGGGCGATCTCCTCGCGCCCCAGCTGATGGAAGACGACGATCTCGTCGACCCGGTTGACGAACTCGGGACGGAAGGTGGCCCGGACCTCGGCCATCACCTTCTCCTTCCGCTCCTCGATCGATGCCATCGGGTCCGCGAACACGTACGAGCCCAGGTTCGAGGTCATGATCACCACCGCGTTGCGGAAGTCCACGGTCCTCCCCTGCCCGTCGGTCAGCCGCCCATCGTCCAGGAGCTGGAGGAGGACGTTGAAGGCGTCGGTGTGGGCCTTCTCGATCTCATCCAGCAGCACCACCGAGTAGGGGCGGCGGCGGACGGCCTCGGTGAGCTGACCGCCCTCCTCGTACCCCACGTACCCGGGCGGCGCACCGATCAGCCGGGAGACCGTGTGCCGTTCCTGGTACTCGCTCATATCGATCCGGACCATGGCCCGCTCGTCATCGAACAGGAACTCGGCCAGCGCCCGGGCCAGCTCGGTCTTCCCCACCCCGGTGGGACCCAGGAAGATGAACGAACCGATCGGCCGGTCCGGGTCAGACAGCCCCGCCCGGGAACGCCGGATCGCGTTGGCCACCGCCTCCACGGCTTCGTCCTGGTCCACGATGCGCCGGTGCAGCGCGCCCTCCAGGTGGACCAGCTTGTCCATCTCACCCTCCATCAGACGGGCCACGGGGATGCCGGTCCACTTGGAGACGACCTCGGCCACGTCCTCCTCGTCGACCTCCTCCTTCAGCATCTTCCGATCGCGCTGCAGCTCGGCCAGCTCGGTGTTGGCCTCCTCCAGACGCTTCGTGAGCTCGACCAGCCGCCCGTACCGAAGCTCGGCGGCCCGCTCGAGCTCGCCGTCGCGCTCGGCTCGCTCGGCCTCCATCCGGGCCTGCTCGATCTCGGACTTCAGGGAGCGGATCCGGTCGATCTGCTCCTTCTCCCGCCGCCAATGCGCCTTCATGCCCTCGGCCTGCTCCCGGAGGTCGGCGAGCTCGGCCTCGAGCCGGTCCCGGCGCTCGGCGGACACCGGATCGGTCTCCTTCTTCAGCGCCGCCCGCTCGATCTCGAGCTGCTTGATGCGCCGCTCCACCTCGTCGATCTCCACCGGCATCGAGTCGATCTCGATCCGCAGCCGGCTGGCCGACTCGTCGATCAGGTCGATCGCCTTGTCCGGAAGGAACCGTCCGGTCACGTACCGGTTGGACAGGACCGCCGCGGCCACCAGGGCCGAGTCCTGGATCCGCACCCCGTGGTGGACCTCGTACCGCTCCTTCAGGCCGCGCAGGATCGCGATCGTGTCGGCCACCGAGGGCTCGCCCACGTATACGGGCTGGAACCGCCGCTCCAGCGCGGGGTCCTTCTCGATGTGCTGGCGGTACTCGTCCAGCGTGGTCGCCCCGATGGCCCGGAGCTCCCCGCGCGCCAACATCGGCTTCAGCATGTTGCCGGCGTCGACCGCTCCCTCGGCGCCGCCGGCACCAACGATCGTGTGCAGTTCGTCGATGAACGTGATGACCTGTCCCTCGCTCTCGGCGATCTCGCGTAGCACGGCCTTGAAGCGCTCCTCGAACTCCCCCCGGTACTTGGAGCCGGCCACCATCGCCCCGATGTCGAGCGCGACCACCCGCTTGTCCTTCAGGGACTCCGGAACGTCGCCGTCCACGATCCGCTGCGCCAGGCCCTCCACGATGGCCGTCTTGCCCACCCCCGGCTCGCCGATCAGCACCGGGTTGTTCTTGGTCCGGCGGGAGAGGACCTGGATCACCCTACGGATCTCGTCGTCGCGACCGATGACTGGGTCCAGCTTGCCTCGGCGCGCCAGCTCGGTGAGGTCGCGACCGTAGCGCTCCAGCGCCTGGTACTTCTCTTCGGGGTTCGGATCGGTCACGCGCTGGCGGCCCCGGACCTCGGCCAGCGCGGCGAGCGCCGCGTCCCGCGTGATCCCGGACTCCCGGAGGACGCGGGCCACGTTCGAGTCGCCCCTCAACATCGCCAGGAACAGGTGCTCGGTGGACACGTACTCGTCGGTGAGCGCCTGTGCCTCGCGGAGCGCCTCCTCCAGCAAGCTCGCGGTGGCCGAAGACACACGCACCTCGGCCGCACCCTGGGCGTAGACCTTCGGGATCCGCTCCAACAGCGCCTCGATGCGGTCCCGGAGCGCACGGGGCGACGTTCCCAGCCGGTGCAGCAGCGGGTACACGACACCCTCGGGGTCCGACAGCAGGGCGAACAGGACGTGTTCGGGCTCGATCGCCTGGTGGTTCCGGGCGAGCGCCTGTTCGCGGGCAGCCTCCAGGGCGGCCTGCGACTTCATGGTCAGCTTCTGCAGGTCCATCGGTGATCCACCGTCTCCATCTTCTCGGTCATGCTCGGTCATGTCGTCGTGCGCGCTCGTGCCGGGGCGGGCTCGCAGGGCCGCCCTCAGGTGACCACCCGGTGGCCGGCCCAGGGGAAGGACACGACGGTCCGGACCGGCACGATGTCCACCGTCGCGCTGGACGGGCCGAGCGGCACCGGCCGCCCCCTGCGCACGCGCCGGAGCTCGCTCTCGAGCTCGGCGGTGCGCCGACGCAGGTCCTCGAGCTCCGCCTGCATCTCGATGATCATCTTCGCCCCGGCCAGATTGACCCCTTGCTCCTGGGTCAGCTCCTGGATCAGCTGTAGGCGCCGGATGTCACGCTCCGAGTAGCGGCGGGTGTTGCCAGAGGTGCGCTTGGGCCGCACCAGACCCTTGCGCTCGTAGATCCGCAGGGTCTGCGGATGCACCCCCGCAAGCTCGGCGGCGACGCTGATGATGTAGACGGCACGATCCTCCCGTCGGTCCGCTTGCCCTTGCCGCTTCATCCCGTCGTCGCCCCCTCGGTCACGCATCCACTCCGAGCCGCTTGCGCGGCCGATCCTTCTCCATCTCTTTCAGTTGCCGCAGCAGCTGCTTCTCCTCCCGAGACAGCTTCCTCGGGACCTCGATCTCCACCCTGGCCAGCAGGTCACCGTGTCCGCCCTTCTTGGGCGCGCCCCTGCCCCGGATCCGGAAGGTCCGTCCGCCCTGGGTCCCGGCAGGCACCTTCAGCGTCACGGGACCGTTCAGGGTGGGAACCTCCACGTTCGCCCCCAGCGCCGCCTCCGCGTAGGTCACCGGCACCGTGATGGTCAGGTCGTTCCCCTTGCGTCCGAACAGGGCATGGGACGCGACGTGCACCACCACGAACAGATCGCCGGGCTTCCCCCCGGCGGGACCCGGCTCCCCGCGTCCCGCCAGACGGATCCGCGCCCCGTCCTTCACGCCGGCCGGCACCTTGACGTTGAACCGACGCGTGCTCCGGATGCTGCCCGAGCCCCGGCACTGCGTGCAGGGGTGCTCCACGATGTGGCCGCTCCCGTGGCACCGGGGGCAGGTCTGCGTCATCTGGAAGAAGCCCTGGTTCACGCTCACGGCCCCGGCGCCCCCGCACTGGGGGCAGGTCACCGGCGAGCTCCCCGGCTCGGCGCCGCTGCCGCCGCAGCGGGGACACGGAGCCGGACCCTGGATCCGGACCGGTACCGTGGTCCCACGCATCGCGTCCTCGAAGGAGACCCGGACCTCGGTCTCCAGGTCCGCGCCCCGGGGCCGCCCGGTGCCCGTGCGTCGGCCGCCACCCGTGAAGACGCTGAACAGGTCTCCGATGTCCCCCATGCCGCCGAAGCCGACGTCCTCGAACCGAACCCGGCCGCCCGCGCCCCCCGGACCGGCGCCCGGGAACCCACCTGGGCCGTAGCCGGAGGAGGCCATCTCGCGGACCTGGTCGTACTGCTTGCGCTTGTCCGCATCCCCGACGACGTCGTAGGCGGCCGAGATCTCCTTGAACCGCTCCTCGGCCGTCTCGTTCCCAGGGTTCGCGTCCGGGTGGTACTTCTGCGCGAGCTTGCGATAGGCCTTCTTGATCTCGTCCTGGGGAGCGTTCTTGGCGACGCCGAGAACCTGGTAGTAGTCCTTCTCGAACCACTCACGACGCACGTCGCCGTTCATGGCGACCCCTCAGGCCTCGTGCGTCACACGGACGCCCGACGGGCGGATGACCCGGTCCCGAAGCGTGTACCCCTGTCGGAGGACATCGCCCACGACCAGATCCCCCTCGCCCCCCGCCGAGCCCATCAGGGCCTCGTGCAGCTCCGGGTCGAACGGCTTGCCCTCGGCCTCGATCCGCTCCAGGCCCTCCGCCTTCAGCGTGTCCATCAGCTTGGCGTACACGAGCTCCACGCCGTGCAGGAACTTGTCGAAGTCGGGCTTCTGCTCGGCGGCCATCAGGGCAAGCTCGAACTCGTCGATCACCTCGAGCAGGCGGCGGATCAGGGGCTCGGCCGCCATCTCGACGGCGCGGGTCTGCTCCTTCAGCACGCGCTTGCGGTAGTTCTCGAACTCGGCCTGCAGGCGCACCAGGTGATCGCGGTAGGCCGCCGCCTCCTGCCGTGCCGCCTCGAGATCCACGGTCCCCGAGGCCTCGGTGGTCGATCCGGAGGTCGGGGCCTCGGGGGTGGGCGCCAGTCCCTCCTCCTCGGCGGGATCGGCCGGGGGGGCCGCGCCGGCCTCGGCCGGCGCGGACCCTCCCTCGTCCCGGACCCGTCGCTTGTCGGTCACCCTCACGCGCGGGCGGTCCATCTGCTCGCGATCCTCGCGATCGTGCTCGGTCACTTGGCCTTCACCGTGATCTTCTTCGGCTTGGCCTTCTCGATCTTCGGCACCTCGACGGTCAGCACGCCCTTGTCGAAGGACGCCTCGACCTTCTCGGTGTCGGCCGTCTGCGGCAGGCCGATCGAACGGGTGAACGCACCGTACCGCCGCTCGATGCGGTGGTAGTCCTCCTCGTTCACCTCGGACTCGAACTCCCGCTTGCCGCTGATGATCAGGGTGGAGTCCTCCACAGAGACGTCCACTGCGCCCGGATCGATGCCCGGCAGCTCGAGCTTGGCCACGAAGCGGTCCTCGGTCTCGTACACGTCCAGCGCCGGCATCCACGTCCCGGCGCCGACCGCGCGCGTGGCCTCGGCCCCCGCGAAGGTCCGTCCGAACAGGCGGTTCAGCTCATCCTGGATCGAGACCAGGTCACGGAACGGATCCCAGCGAACCAGCGTCTCCCTCACTTGGCACCTCCTTCATCGACGATCTCACCCTCGACGACGTCCTCGTCGCCGCCTTCGGAAGCAGCTTCCCCACCGCCCGCGGCGGCGGCCTGCTGGCCCGGCTCAGCCTGGGCCTGCGTGGTCTGGTACATGGCCTGGCCGATGCGCTGGAAGGCCTGCATCGCGGCATCGGTGGCCGACCTGATGGTGTCGACGTCTTCCCCCCTGAGCGCCTCCTTCAGCTCGTCGTTCGCCCTGGTCAACTGGTCACGATCGCCCTGCGGGACCTTGTCTCCCCACTCCTCGATCGCCTTGTCGATCTGGTAGGTGAGCTGGTCGGCGCTGTTCCGGGCCTCGGCAGCCTCGCGCCGCCGGTGGTCCTCGGCCGCGAACTTCTCCGCGTCCTTGACCATGTGATCGATGTCGTCCTTCGACAGGGCGGTGCCGCCGGTGATGGTCATCTGCTGCTCCTTGCCGGTGGCGAGGTCCTTGGCCGACACGTTCACGATGCCGTTGGCGTCGATGTCGAAGGCGACCTCGATCTGCGGCATGCCGCGCGGTGCCGGCGGGATCCCCATCAGGTGGAACTTGCCCAGCGAGCGGACGCCGGGCGAGTACACGGTCTCGGCCTCGCCCTGCAGGACGTGGATCTCCACCGTGGTCTGGCCGTCGTCGGCCGTTGTGAAGATCTCGCTCTTGCGAGTGGGGATGGTGGTGTTGCGCTCGATCAGCTTGGTGAAGATCCCACCCTTGGTCTCGACCCCCAGCGACAGGGGCGTGACGTCGAGGAGCAGGATGTCCTTCACGTCGCCCTTCAGCACACCGGCCTGGATGGCGGCACCGACCGAGACGACCTCGTCGGGGTTCACACCCTTGTGCGGCTCCTTGCCACCGGTCAGCTTCTTCACCAGCTCCTGGATCATGGGCATGCGGGTGGCCCCGCCCACCAGGATCACGTGGTCGATCGCGGACACGTCCTTGCCCCAGTCCTTGACGGCCTGGTCGAACGGGCTTCGGCAGCGCTCCACGAGGTCCTCGGTCATGCGCTCGAACTCCGAGCGCGTGAGCTTCATCTCCAGGTGCAGCGGACCTTCGGCCGTAGCGGTGATGAACGGTAGGTTGATGGTGGTCTCGGCCACCTGGGACAGCTCGATCTTGGCCTTCTCCGCCGCCTCCTTCAGGCGCTGGAGGGCCATCCGGTCGGCGCCCAGGTCCACGCCGTGCGCGTTCTTGAACTCCTTGACCATCCAGTCGATGACGCGCTGGTCCCAGTCGTCGCCACCGAGGTGGGTATCGCCGTGCGTGGCCTTGACCTCGAACACGCCCTCCCCGATCTCCAGCAGGGAGACGTCGAACGTTCCCCCACCGAGGTCGAAGACGAGGATGGTCTGGTCGTGCTGCTTGTCCAGACCGTAGGCGAGCGCGGCCGCCGTCGGCTCGTTGATGATGCGCAGGACCTCCAGGCCGGCGATCTGTCCGGCCTCCTTGGTGGCCTGGCGCTGCGCGTCGTCGAAATACGCGGGCACCGTGATGACTGCCTGGGTCGCGGTGTCGCCCAGGTACGCATCGGCGTCCCGCTTCAGCTTGGTCAGGATCTGTGCCGAGATCTCCTGCGGGGTCCACTTCTTCCCGTCGATCTCGACCGACCAGTCCCGCTCGCCCATGTGGCGCTTGACCGACCGGATCGTCCGGTCCGGGTTGGTGATGGCTTGTCGTTTGGCGACCTCGCCCACCAGGATCTCGCCGTTCTTGGAGAACCCGACCACCGAGGGGGTGGTTCGGGAGCCCTCGGCGTTCGGGATGACCACCGGCTCGCCGGCCTCCAGCACGGAGACCACCGAGTTGGTCGTCCCGAGGTCGATTCCCACGGCACGTGGCATGAGCATCCTCCTCGTCGTCTTACTGAGTCGATAGCGAGGATAAAGCTTGAGTGTATGAGTGTCAAAGTCGAGCTCAACGATCCCGCTTGGCCAGCGAGGATAGGCATCGACGGGGGCTCACGGAGGATCTCGGGATCTCCTCAACCTACGGACGTGCCAGAGGGGGCGGGGCGAGCCCCCGGACCTCGGGGGGTAGACTCGCGAGCATGGCGGCCCGGATCGTCGCGCTGCTCGCCCTGCTGATGGTGGCGTTCGGACTGTTCGCCCGCCGGGTCGCCCTCCTGGCCCGCCTGGCCCGCCTGGGCAGGCCGGTCGAGCGCGCCCGAGACGTCCCGACCCGGGTGGAGCGGGAGGTCACCGTGGTCTTCGGCCAGCGCAAGCTCCTGCAACGCCTCGTGCCGGGCCTGATGCACGCGTTCATCTTCTGGGGATTCCTGGTCCTGCTGACCACGATCGCCGAGGCCATCGGGCAGGCCGTCTCCCCTACGTTCGCGCTCCCGGTCCTGGGCCACGCCGCCTGGCTGGGGTTCGTGCAGGACCTGTTCGCCGCGTTGGTGGTGGTGGGCATCGTCATGGCGCTCCTGATCCGGAAGGTGCAGCGGCCCGAGCGGTTCGTGGGGAGCCATCTGCGCGAGGCGGACCTGATCCTGGCTTGGATCTTCGGCGTGGTCCTCACGTTGTTCGGACTGAACGCCACCCGCATCGCGCAGGGCCTGATCGAGTCACCAGCGGCCTGGATGCCGATCTCGAACGCCCTCGCCGCCCTGTTCCGTCCACTCGCCCCATCGACCCTGCAGACGCTCGCCTGGGCCTTCCTCTGGAGCCACCTGGTCCTGGTCTTCGGATTCCTGGTCTTCGTGCCCTACTCCAAGCACCTGCACATCTTCGTCAGCTTCCCCAACGTCTTCTTGTCGAACACGAAGCCCCGTGGATACCTGACCCCCCTGCGGATCGATCTGGAGGCCCTCGAGACCGAGGACGTGGGGCTCGGAGCGGCCAGCATCGAAGACCTGTCCTGGAAGCAGATGCTCGATCTCTACGCCTGCACCGAGTGCGGGCGTTGTCAGGGCGTCTGCCCGGCATGGAACACCGGCAAACCGCTGTCCCCCAAGCTGCTGATCATGAACCTGCGGGACCATCTGTTCGAGCAGGGACCGAAGATCCTCCAGGCCCGAGCCGATGGCACCGAGCTAGCTGCGGTGGCTCTGAACCCCGACGTGGTAGACGACGAGGTGCTCTGGTCGTGCACGACGTGTGGGGCCTGCATGCAGGAGTGCCCAGTGGACATCGAGCACATCGACCACATCGTGGACATGCGTCGGAGCCTGGTGATGGCCGAGTCCCGCTTCCCCCAGGAAGCCGGCGCCCTGCTCAGGAACCTGGAGGGAGCCGGCAACCCTTGGGGCCAACCCCAGGACGAACGGGCGGCATGGGCGAGCGACATGGACGTCCCGGTCGTCGCCGATGGCGGTCCACCGTTCGAGTACCTGTACTGGGTGGGATGTGCCGGCTCGTTCGACGATCGGGCCAAGGCCATCTCCCGAGCGGTCGCCACCCTGCTCCGACGGGCGGGGCTGTCCTTCGCCATCCTGGGCGCGCAGGAGCGGTGCACGGGTGACCCCGCCAGACGGATGGGCAACGAGTACCTCTTCCAGACCCTCGCCGAGCAGAACGTCGAGATCCTGAACCGGGCGGGGGTCACGAAGATCGTCGCCAACTGCCCCCACTGCTACAACACGCTCCTGAACGAGTACCCGGACTACGGAGGGCGGTTCGAGGTCATCCATCACACGCAGCTCTTCCGTCGGCTCGTGGCCGAGGGTCGGCTGCGCCCATCGGCCGGGGTCCGGAGCCTCGTGACGTACCACGACCCCTGCTACCTGGGCCGGCACAACGAGATCTACGCCGCTCCCAGGCAGCTGCTGGACGGGGTGCCGGGCGTGGCCACAGTGGAGATGCCGCGTCACGGTCCCCGCGGGCTGTGCTGCGGAGCGGGCGGGGCCCGCATGTGGATGGAGGAGCGGATCGGGAAGCGGATCAACGAGGAGCGGATGGACGAGGCCGCCTCCACCGGTGCCGACACGGTGGGGGTAGCGTGCCCCTACTGTCTGGTGATGCTGGACGACGGCGCCCGATCCCGGGGAGAGGGAACTGAGGTCGCCGACGTCGCCCAGATCCTCGTTCGGGCGGTCGAGCCCGGCGACTAGGCCCTTCGGCGTACCACCCGGGCCGCCGGTGGGTCGCTCACGGACGACAAGCATCGTGCTCGATGGTGAGCCCGGGCCATCCCGCCTCCTCATCTCCACGCTCCGCGGTCAAGGGCGGCAGCGGACCATCCGAAAGAAGGACTAGACCGAACGGCTCGGGACCGCCCATCGGACACCCCCGGGTCGAGAGCCGTATGCGGGCCACGCGAACGAACGAGCGTGTCGACGGAGGGACCGCGGGATGGACACGATCCGGGATCGGGCCGATCGAGCGGCGGAATGCCGCCGCCTGGCCGAGCAGCTCCAACTCGATGCGGTCGGCATCGTGCGCTCCGGTCCGGATGGGCGTGAGCTGTCCTGGTGGGCCGCCCCCGGAGGGCCACCGCGACCCCTCGACGTGGACGAGGTGCTGACCGGTCACGCCGCGGGGTGGGTGGTGTGTCCCCGGAGCGACGAGGTGGTGTTCGGTCGTCTGACGCCGGAGAGCTCGGTCCGCTCGGTCCAGGTGTTACGGGCCATGCTCTCCGATCTGTCGGGTGAACCCCCGCGAACCGCCGCCCCGGGCGCCGCGTCGCCGGACGACCCGGTGGCTCGCGAACGTGCTCGATGGGCCTACGCGATCCACGATGGGCTGACGCAGGTGGTCACCGCGGCCGTGCTGGACCTGGAGTGGAGGGCACGCAAGCTCGAGCTCGAGCCGGGAGAGGCGATCACCGCCCTGTCAGAAGCCGCCTCCGAGCTCCACAGCGCCCTGGAGGACGTACGGGGCGTGCTGGCGATCCTGACCCCGCCGGAGCCGCTGGAGGAGGAGTCCCTGGACCACTTGGTGGAGGAGCTCTTCGGACGGTGGCAGCTGCCCTCATCGTGGAGCATCGAGGGAGACCTCGATTCGATCCCCCGGCCGATCCTCGAGGCCGCCTCCTCGATCATCCGCGAGAGCGTGGCGAACGCCGCGAAGCACTCCTCGACGCAGGAGGTGAACGTCCGGATCCAGGCGTCCGGCCAGGAGATGGAGGTGAGCGTGGAGGACCGTGGGCGGGGTTTCCGTCCTACGGAGACGGGGCTGCACGCCGGGCACCTGGGACTGGAGATGATGCGACGCCGCGTTGCCGAGCTCCATGGCTCGCTCGACATCCGGTCCGAGCCCGGTCATGGCACACGGGTGGTCGCTCGGCTGCCCGTCGGGGAACAAGGAGACGAACCGTGAGGATCATGATCGTCGACGACCACGCCCTGGTTCGCCGCGGCATGGCCCACGTCGTTCGCGAATGCTTCGCCGACGCGGACGTTGTGGAGGCGGCCGATGCCGCTGAAGCCATGGGCGTGATGGAGCGGACCCCGGCCGACATCGCGTTGGTCGACGTCCGGCTGCCGGTGCACGACGGCCTCGAGCTGCTGCACGACATGAAGTCCCGCTGGCGCGAGGTGCCCGTGATCATGCTGACCACCTTCGATCACGCTCAGTACGTTCGCCGGGCGCTGGCGGAGGGAGCGGCCGGGTACCTGCTGAAGGACGCCACCCCCGAGGACCTCGAGCAGGCCATCAGGGTGGCCCTATCGGGTGGAGGGAACGTGCTGTCCCCTCGGGTGATCCAGAACCTGTTCGAGGCGATGGAGACGGGTGAGGGGGAGGAGGAGGCTCCGCACCGCCGGCCGGCCGCCAACCTCACACAGCGCGAGACGGACATCCTGGAGCTCCTTGCCGAGGGCAAGAGCAACCGAGACATCTCCCGGTCGCTGTTCCTGTCGGAGAAGACCGTGAAGGCCCACCTCGCCGCCATCTTCCGCAAGCTTGGGGTGAGCAACCGGACCCAGGCCGCCATGGCAGCGGTCTCCATGGGCATCGGCTCGGCACACTTCCCGGTCGACCGAGCCGAGGCCGTGGGATCCGGGGCCGGCGATCGCTCGTGAGCGGAGCGAAGGGACGATCCGGCTCGCGGGGACCGGAGGAACGACGTGGCGGAGAGCGAAGGAACCCGATCCAACGGCGACCGGGGGACCACCACGGCTGAGGCAACCGGGGCGGTGGGGCCGGGCGGGTTCGGCCATCCCGGTCCGGTCGAGGCCTACGAGGAGGACTGGTATCGAAGCCTGAAGGCCCTCGCGGAACGCCGACGCGACCTCCTCGGGGAGGAGAGGGACGCTCCCGAGGGTCCGACCGGACCCTTCTCGGAGGAGCCGGTCGCTCACTCCGAGGCCACCGAGGGCCCCGTCCAAGATCCCGACGACGAGATCCAGACGGTCGCCCGGCAGGAGGCCGAGCGAGCAGGGGACGAGCTCGCGCAGCGGGACCGGGCGGTCCGCGCCCTCGGTCACTGCACCCAGGGTCTCCCGGGGCCTGCCATGGAGCTGGCTCTGGCCGATCCCGATCCCGACGTACGAGCGACGGCCCTGCAGTGGTTGCCCCCGATGCCCGAGCGGGGGCTGGCGGACATGGTCTCCCGGTCGCTCGGCGACCCGGACGAGCGGGTCCGCCGGGCGGCGATGCGGCGGTTCGCCGAGTGTGCCGGTGCCGACCGAGACGCGGCGTGGAACGCGCTACGCACGTGCCCGGCGAAGGAGCTGGGCGACATGGTGGCGGCGCTCCAGCAGACCCAGACAGCCTCGATCGAGCTCGCGTTCGAGCGGCTCAGCTCGTCGGAAGAGGGCGAGCGGGTCCTGGCAATCGAGGTGGTGGGATGGGGCAGGTCCCCGGGTTGCGTGGAGGCGGCGGTCCATGCCCTGGGGGACCCTTCGGCACCGGTCCGCCGCGCCGCGGTGGCATCGCTCGGTCGCCTCCGCGACCCCTCCGCAGCCGTGGCACTCAACAAGGCGCTGGTGGACCCGGATCCGGATGTGCGGGTGGGCGCCGTGAACGCGCTCGGTGTGATCGACGACGAGTCGGTGCTGGGATCGCTCGTCACCGCCCTCAAGGATCCCGAGCCCCGGGTCCGGGAGATGGCCAGCGAGGTCCTCACCGAGTGGAGCTCCCCCGCCGTGGCACGCCGGCTGGCGGAGGTGCTGGCCGTACCGAGCCAGCGGGACTCGGCGGCCGGCCTGCTGATGCGGATCGGACCCGCCTCCCTGGAACTGCTGATCGACGTCCTTCGTCAAGGCAACCAGGTCCTCACCCCCATCGTGGGCGGGCTGCTCCAACGGATCGTCGGGTTCGAGGACCTGCTCGGGCGGTTCAGCTCACCCGATCCCGACCGCCGGCTCCGGGCCGTGGAGGCGGTGGCCGCCATCGGCGGCTCGCCGGCGGTGGATGCGCTGATCGGCATGCTGTCCGACCGAGACGAGCGGATCCGGATCCGTTCAGCGCAACTGCTGGGGGCCCTCGGTGATCGACGCGCCGAGCAGCCCATCCGGCAGGCGGCGCTGGAAGATCCCGTTCCGGAGGTGGTCCAGGCCGCCGCCGAGACCCTGGCTCGCCTGGGCCCCGAGGACGGCGGCCGGGCCGCCTGAGCCTACGGGCTCTGGGAAACCTCCACCCACCGCTCCAGGATCTGGCCGGCGGCGCCCGAGTCGATGGAAGTCGCGGCCAGCTCCATCCCCTGTGCGAGGGAATCGGCACGCCCGGCGACCTCCAGCGCGGCGCCCGCGTTCAGCAGGACCACGTCACGGGCCGGTCCCGCCTGCCCGTCCAGGACGCGCCTGGCGATCCCGAGGTTCTCGGCCACTTCGCCCCCCCGCAGGTCCTCCGGGGTCGCCGGGGGCAATCCGAGCTCAAACGGGTCGAGCGTTCCTTCCGACGCCGAACCGTCACGGACCCGGAACACGGTCGAGGGACCCGTCGTGGTGAGCTCGTCCAGACCGTCGAGCCCACGAAAGACCAGGGCCCGCACGCGCCGCCGGGCCAGCACCTCGGCCACCAGCGGGAGCATGCGGGCATCGGACACGCCCACCACCTGCGCCGCGGGACGTGCCGGGTTCGTGAGGGGTCCGAGGAAGTTGAAGATCGTGGGCACGCGCAGCTCCCGACGGATGCCGGTGGCGTACGCCGTGGCTGGGTGGAAGACCGGCGCGAACATGAAGCCGATGCCTGCCTCCGCGAGACACCGCTCCACCCCCTCGGGCTCGTGGTCGATCTTCACGCCCAGGGCCTCGAGAAGGTCGGCCGATCCGCAGCGGGACGACGCCGCCCGGTTCCCGTGCTTGGCCACCCTCACGCCGGCGCCGGCGACCACGAGCGCGCTCACCGTGGAGATGTTGAAGGTCGAGGCCCGGTCGCCACCGGTGCCGCAGGTATCCACCAGGCTGCCCCGGAACGTGACCGGTCGGGCGAACTCGAGCATGGCCCGGGCGAGGCCCTCGACCTCGTCGACCGTCTCGCCCTTCGTGCGCAGGGCCATCAGGAAGCCTGCGACCTGGACCGGTGTAGCCTCCTCCCGCATGATCGAGCCCAGGGCCTGCGAGCTCTCGGCGGCCGACAACGACCCGCCCCCGATCAGCCGAGAGAGGATCGACGGCCACAGATCCGGATCCGGCATGGAGCGGACGCTAGCAGGTCGCTCCCGGCGGCGACGAGCCGGATGCGGTGGGCCGGACGAGAACAGCTCCGCTCGCTACACTTGCCTCCGCGGCCGGCCTGCCGAGCCGTTCCGCGGGCGTGGTTCAATGGTAGAACGCGAGCTTCCCAAGCTCGAAACGGGGGTTCGATTCCCCTCGCCCGCTCCATCCATTCGCCCCCCCGCTCCCGCCTCAGGTGTGGAGGAACCTGGGTGCCGTCGGGCAGACGTCGTTCAGCGGGCAAGCCCGGCATCGAGGGCTGGGCGCCCGGCAGATCTCGCGACCGAGCCGGATCAGTCCCACGTGGAGCTCGACCCGGAGCTCGTCCGGGGCGAGGGCCTCGAGCAGGTCCTGGGCCCGCTCCGCGGACGCCCTGGGCGGAACCAGCCCAAGCCTGCGGCTCACCCGATGCACGTGCGTGTCCACCGGCAACGTGGCCCGGCTCAGCGAGAAGGCCATCACCACGGCCGCGGTCTTGGGGCCGACGCCCGGCAGGGTGGTGAGGTACTCGCGGACCACCCGGTCGGGGCGATCCCTCAGCGCGGACAGGTCGAAGGCCCCCTCACGCTCCGCGATGCACCGGAGGATGGCCTGGATCCTGGGAGCCTTGACCTCGGCCAGGCCGCCGGATCGGATCGCCTCCGCCACCTCATCCGAGGGAGCCTCGGCCACGTCCTCCCACGTCGCGAAACGCCCTCGGAGCGCCTGGAACGATCGCTCGGCGTTGACGTCGCTGGTGTGCTGCGAGAGCACGGTGAGGATCAGCTCCTCGAGCGGATCGCTGCGGCGTGGCGGCTCCAGGTCGCCGTAGTGGCGGAGCAACCGGCGATGGATCGCTCGCACGCGGCGGCGGTCGGCAGGCATCCCGCCAGCGAGCCTACGCGATGCCCCGGCTCAGGCGGTGGGCGGTGCGAAGTTCCGGAACTGCGTCAGGTGGGGCAGGAACGTGAGCGGGATGGTGTCGGTGGGGCCGTTCCGGTGCTTGGCGATGATCACGTCGGCCAAGCCCTTCTTGGCGGGGTCGGCGTCGTCGCGATGGATGAACATCACCACGTCCGCGTCCTGCTCGATGGCTCCGGATTCCCGAAGATCGGAGAGCTGAGGGCGCTTGTCCTGGCGCCGCTCGGGGTCTCGGTTCAACTGGGACACGGCGATCACCGGGATCTCGAGCTCCTTGGCCAGCATCTTCAGCCCCCGGCTGATCTCGGCGATCTCCTGCTGGCGGTTGTCCACGCGGCGGGTGTGTGACATGAGCTGGAGGTAGTCGACGATGATGAGTCCCAGGCCGGTCCGTCGAGCGGCCAGGCGCCGAGCCTTGGCGCGGATGTCCACGAGGGTGACGTTGCCCGAGTCGACGATGTACAGCGGCGCCTCATGGAGCACGTCCGCGGCCTGGGCGATCCGGGACCAGTCGTCCGCCCCCACCCGCTTGTTTCGGATGCTGTCCCAGGGCACCCGCGCCTCGGCGCAGAGCAGCCGCATGCCGATCTCCCAGCGCGACATCTCCAGGGAGAACATCGCGACCGGGCCGCCCTGCTCGACCGCGACGTTGCGCGCCAGGTTCGTGACGAACGAGGACTTCCCGATGCCCGGACGGGCCGCCACCACGATGAGGTTGCCCGCCTGCATCCCCGACAGGAGGGAGTCCAGGTCGCGGAAGCCCGTGGGGAGTCCGGCGAACGCCGACTCCCGGTTCTGGATCCGTTCCAGGTCCTCCATCGCCTGATCGACCAGCTCCCGCAGCGAGGCGACCTGCTCCTTCTCGTCGTGGCGGGCGACCTCGTAGATCCGCTGCTCGGCCTGGTCGGCGACACGTTCCGGCTCCTCCGGCGCCGAGTACGCCATGTCCATGATGTCCGCGGCCGCCGAGATCAGCCGGCGAAGGAGCGCGGTCTCGGCGACGATGCGTGCGTATGAGGCGGCGGCCGCGGGCGTGGGGACCTGCTCCACGAGCTCGTGGATGTAGAGGTGACCCCCCACCTCGTCCAGGATCGCCCGCCGCTTCAGCTCCTCGACCGCCGTGATGGCATCGACGGGATCGCCGCGCCCGTACACCTCGCGCAGGGCCTGGAAGATCTTCGCGTTGGCCGAGTGGTAGAAGTCGTCGGGGCGCACGACCTCGACCACGTCGGCGATGGCGTCCGCCGACAGCATCATCGAGCCGAGGACCGACTCCTCCGCCTCGGCGTTGTGCGGTGGGACCCGATCCGGCCGAAGACGCCGGACCTCATCAGCCGTGCGCACCCAGGAACCCCCCTCGAGGGATGATCAGCAGCCGGAGCGGAAGGCTAGACGGAGGCAGGCGCCGAGTCATTGGGATAAGCCCTGTGGATTCAGGGATCCCAGGTCGCCCAGGGAGATTTGTTGTCACACCCGTCCTCACCTGCGCCTCCGCTTGTGGAAAAGCGCTTCAGAACGTGTGTGTACACGACGGGGATGACACGCATGTGTTTCCCCAGCTAGACGGGGTCGAGCTCGGGACCACCGTCGGCGTTCGCGCGAGGCACCGTGGCCAGTACAGAAGGGTTCCGGGGCCGGGAGGAGGCCTGGTGAGCGCCCGTCGGCTCAGCCGCGAGCGAGCGAGACGCCCGCCCGGCCCCTCCCCCTACCCCTCCGCGACGACCTCGACCGAGATGACGGGGTCAACCTCGGCGAACAGGTGCACACGCACCTCGTGGACCCCGACGCTGCGGATCGGCTCGTCCAGGTGGATATCGTGGCGGTCCACCGCGATCCCCATCTGCTCCTCGACGTGGGCGGCGACCTCGGCCGCGGTGACGCTCCCGAAGAGCTTGCCCTCCTCACCGACCCGAGCCGGGACGCGGACGGGCGCGCCGATCAGCCGCTGGGCCACCAGCTCGGCTTCCGCCTTGGCCTTCGACACCCGAACCCCGTGGGCCCGCTTCAGGCTGTCGATGTGCTTGAGCCCACCCCTCGTGGCCTTCACCGCGAGCCCCCGCGGCATGAGGTAGTTACGCGCGTAGCCGTCGGCGACCTCGACGACGTCCCCGGGGACGCCGAGCTTGTCGACCGGCTTCTGGAGGATGACCTTCATCGGGTCGAGTACGGGAGCAGCGCCATCTCGCGGGCGTTCTTGACCGCTGCGGCAACGTCTCGCTGGTGTTGAGCGCAGTTCCCGGTTACCCGCCGGGCTCGGATCTTGCCCCGATCGGAGACGAACTTGCGCAGGGTCATCACGTCCTTGTAGTCGACGTACTCGATCCGGTCCTTGCAGAAGATGCAGACCTTGCGCTTCTGCTTCTTCTGCCAGCCCTTGTCGTCCTTCTCTCGCTTGTTCCTTCGCTTCGGCTTAGCCGGCATCCAGCGGTGTCTCCTCACTCATCCCAGCGCCTGCGCCAACCGGGGCCGGAGCCGACCAGTCACCGCCGGAACGGCTCTGTCGCTCGACCTTGGCGGTCGCCCACCGCAGGCTCGGTCCGATCTCGTCGGCCTCGATCTCGACGACCGTGCGCCGATCACCCTCTTGGGTCTCCCAGGAGCGCATCTGCAGGCGCCCGGCCACCACCACGCGGGTTCCCCGGGTCAGGGACTCCGCCACGTTCTCCGCCAGGGTGCGCCAGGCGTTCACCGTGAAGTACGAGGTCTCCCCGTCCTTCCAGTTGCCCGCCTCGTCCTTGTAGCGGCGGTTCACCGCCACCCGGAACTTGGCCACGGCGGCGCCGTTCGGCGTGTACCGCAGCTCGGGGTCGTCGGTCAGATTGCCCACGATGATGATCTGGTTGTCGCTCGCCATCTCCATCACCTACCTGTCGTGTCCGCTTCCCGACGGATGGAGGGCCGGGAAGGGGGAAGTCGCCTTGGTCGCCTCACGCGGCCTCGCCGCGGACGACCACCTTGAACCGCACCACATCGTCGGCCAGGTGCAGCGTGCGCTCGAGCTCCACGAGCACGGACGGCTCCGCGGTGAACTCCACCACGACGTAGTAGCCGTCCGTCCGATCGTCGATCTCGTAGGCCAGGCGCCTGCGACCCCACCGATCGATCTTCCCGACCTCGCCACCGCCCTGCGAGACGACCCGGGTGATGCGATCGACCGCCGCGCCGACGACCGATTCGTCGGCCTCGGCGGGCAGGATGAGCATGATCTCGTACTGCCTCAGTTCTCCACCTCCTCTGGTCTGGACGGCCCCCGAGAGGGAGCAGGAGTGGGACCTCCAGAGTGTACCGGCTGCACGTGGACCGTAACACGGAGCACCGACACCCCACGCCCCCGGGTCCGGACCGAGCGGTAGACTGCGCGGACAGCCGTGCACTCGAACGGAAGGAGGCGCGAGCGATGACGGTGACCGTCCGCGACCTGCAGGCGTGGAAGGACGAGGGCAAGCGCTGGGCCATGCTCACGGCCTACGACTTCCCCACGGCGCAGATCCTCGATGCGGCTGGGGTCCCGGTGCTCCTGGTTGGTGATTCCGTCGCGAACAACGTCCTCGGCTACGACACGACCCTGCCCGTCACGATGGAGGAGATGCTCCACCACACCCGGGCCGTGGTCCGGGGCGTCGGCAAGGCCATGGTGGTGGGTGACATGCCGTTCGGTTCGTATCAGCCTTCGGTCGAGGAGGGGATCCGCAACGCGGGTCGGTTCATCAAGGCCGGCGCGCATGCGGTGAAGATCGAGGGGGCCCAGGTCGAGCTCACCCACCGCCTGACCGAGATCGGGATCCCCGTCATGGGCCACATCGGGCTCACCCCGCAGTTCGTGAACACCATGGGCGGGTACCGGGTCCAGGGACGATCCGAACAGGCGGCGAACCGACTGAGCGAGCAGGCGGCATCCCTGGAGAAGGCCGGGGTCTTCTCGATCGTCCTGGAGGGGGTGCCGGCGGACGTGGGCCGCGTGATCACCCGCGACAGCTCCGTGCCCACCATCGGGATCGGCGCCGGACCCCATTGCGACGCTCAGGTGCTGGTCGTCCACGATCTGTTGGGGATCAACGAGCGGCACCCGAAATTCGTGAAGGCCTACGCGGATCTCCGTGGCCAGATCGCCGCCGCGGCGCGAGCGTTCGCGGAGGACGTGGCGGCGGGCCGGTTCCCCGGCGAGGAGCACTCCTACCACTGATCCTCCCTGGTTCCGGGCGGAGATCGAGGTCCTGCTCCGCGTCTTCGTCGTGAAGCGTGGCGCCATCAGCGAGCGAGGGTCGTGGGCGAGCCTCCCGGGAGCAGCCGCACCGGACCCGACACGGTGAGGGCGGGGCAGCTGAGGTCGGTCCTGAGCGGCGATCGCCCGTCCCTGCATGGGATGATCGACCGGTGGAACCCCGACGTGGGATCGGGCTGGGGGTGGTGCTCGCGTGCCTGGCGGCCACCCTGGGACTCGGACTGGCGGTGAAGGCTCCCTGCGCCGCCGGGGACTGGACCGACGGACGTCAGTACACGCGTTACTGCTACTCGGATATCGTGCCGCTGCTGTCCACCGAACAGCTCACGGGCAACCGCCTCCCCTATCTCCAGCCTTGCACCACCAACGGTCCGGGCGAGTGTGACGAGTACCCCGTCCTCTCGATGTACCTGATGCGCCTGGCCGCCTGGATGTCGAACGGCTTCGCAGGCTTCTTCTACGCAAACGCCCTGCTGCTCACCATCGCGGCCGCGGTGGCCGTCGTCTGCCTGTACCTGTTGGTTGGCAGCCGGGCCGTGTACCTGGCGCTGGCACCCACCCTGTTGCTCTACGGCTTCATGAACTGGGATCTGCTCGCGGTGGCGCTGGCCACGGCGAGCACGCTCGCTTACCTGAACCGCCGGGACGTCTGGTCCGGAGCCCTGCTGGGGCTGGGGGCGGCGGCCAAGGTCTACCCGGCACTGCTGCTGGTCCCCTTCGTCCTGGGCCGGTTTCGGGAACGACGGCCCGACGCCGGCATCCACCTCGCATGGGCAGGGGCGGGAGCCTGGCTCGCGGTCAACCTGCCCTTCATCGTGGCGGCCCCCCGGAGCTGGTGGGAGTTCTTCCGGTTCAACGGGGCCAGGCCAGCGGACTGGGATAGCCTCTGGTTCATCGGCTGCCACAGGATCTCGGGAAGCCTGGGATGCAACGCACCGGCGACCATCGGGACGGGCACCGTCAACGTGGCATCCGCCGCGGCCTTCGTGGTCCTTGCGGTGGCCGTCTGGGTGCTGCGACGGCGGCGTGAGCCGGGGTTCCCCCGGTGGACCTTCGGGTTCCCCCTGCTGGTGGTGTTCCTGCTCACCAACAAGGTCTATTCGCCCCAGTACGGCCTGTGGCTCTTGCCCTGGTTCGCCCTCGCCCTACCGGACCTGCGGTTGTTCGCGCTGTTCGAGGCGGCCGATGTCGCCGTGTTCCTCACCCGCTTCTCCTGGTTCGGACGCTTCTCCGGCACGGGCGGGTGGCCGATCGGTGCGTTCGAGGTCGCCGTGGTGATCCGGGCGGCGATCCTGATCGCTTGCGTAGTGACCTGGATCCTCCGCCGCCCGGCACCGGTCCAGGCCGAGGCACGAGGGGTGGCCGATCGGAGTCCGGCGGATCTGGCGGCATGAGTGCGACCTCGCTCACCCTGAGCGCTCGGACCAGGCGGGGGATCCGGTACAGCCTCACCGTGTTCGTCGCCGTGAGGATCGGGTTGTTCCTGGTCGCCCTCGTGGGGCTGGAGCTGGTGCCGCCGCTGCGTCCCGTCTCGGTCCCCGGATGGGTGGCGCATCCCCTCCCGGACCCCGGTTGGCACAACCTGTTCACCTCCTGGGAGCGGTTCGACGGGCTGTGGTTCCTGCGGATCGCGGCCGGCGGCTACCGGTCGGGGGACGGCAGCGCGGCGTTCTTCCCCCTGTACCCGCTGGCGATCCGCGCGGTGTCCTGGCTGATCGGCGGTCATCCCTTCGCCGCCTCGCTGATCGTGTCCAACGTCTCCTTCGCCGCCGCCCTGTGCGTCTTGTACTCACTGACGGCGGCAGAGCGCTCGGAGGAGAGGGCCCGCCGAGCCGTGCTGTTCCTCGCCACGTTCCCCACCGCGCTCTTCTTCTTCGCGCCGTACAGCGAATCCCTGTTCCTGCTGCTGGCCGTCACGGCGTTCTGGGCTGCGCGCTCGGATCGGTGGGGGACAGCGGGGATCGCGGCGGCGTTGGCGGCGCTCACCAGGAGCATCGGCATCATCCTGGCTCCCGCGCTCGTGGTGGAGGCCTTCCTGCGCTGGCGGGAGCGCGGGAGGAACCCGGTCCCGGGGATCGCGGCAGGAGCCGCCCCCGGGGTGGCGACCCTAGGCTACCTCGCCTTCTGGGGGCTCCGGAGCGGGGCCTGGCTGGCTCCGGTGCATCAGCAGGCCAACTGGGAACGGAGGTTCTCGTGGCCGTGGGCCACGCTGGTGGAAGCCACCCGTTTCGCCTTCCGGTACCTGGGCAACGCGAACGGCGGCTACTGGGCGATCGACTGGCTCATCGTCGTCCCGGCGCTTGCCCTGTCGGTCTACGCCGTCTTCCGGCTCCGCGCCTCCTACACCGTCTACCTGTGGGGCGGACTGCTGGTGCCGCTCTTCTACATCTTCCCCGGGCGTCCGCTCATGTCGATGCCCCGGTTCCTGCTTCCCCTCTTCCCGCTGTTCTGGGCGGCATCGGACCTGTCCGAGCGGTGGCGCCTGCCCCGGGGAGCGGTGGCCGCGGTGGGAGCCGGGGGTCTGGCTCTCCTCACCGTGCTGTTCGTCAACTGGTACTACATCTTCTGATGGGGGATGCCGACATATAGGATGAGCCGGCGGACACCGGTGCCGGAGCGGTGAAGGAGCCTGGGGTGACGATTCGGGTAGCCATCGCGGACGACCATTCCCTGGTCCGCCAGGGGCTCCGCCGCTACCTCGACATGGCCGAGGGCATCGAGGTGATCGGCGAGGCCTCCAACGGCGCCGAGCTCATCGACCTCGTCGACAAGGAGAGCCCCGACATCGCGCTGGTGGACATCCGGATGCCGGAGATGGACGGGCTGGAGGCGGCGCGACAGATCCGGGACCGGTTCCAGGGGGTCGGGGTGATCATGCTGACCGCCTACGACGACCGCCAGTTCGTGGTGGAGGCCGTCCGGTCGGGCGCTCGCGGGTACGTGCTGAAGGCCCGGGATGCCGAGCACCTGATCCAGACGGTCCGGCTCGTCGCCGGCGGCAACATGGTGATCGACCCGCAGTTGGTCGTGGCTCTCGCCGAGGAGCTCTCGCAGGCCAAGGAGCGGGACCGGAGGGCAGAGACGCTCACCGCTCGGGAGATCGAGGTCCTACAGCTGCTGGCCTTCGGCCACACGAACCGCGACATCGCGGAACGTCTGTACATCTCGCCCGACACGGTCAAGACGCATCTCGAGCACATCTTCGAGAAGCTCGGAGCCTCCGACCGGACCGCCGCGGTCGCCGAAGCGCTCCGGCGACGGCTCATCGAGTAGGCGCCGTGTCCCGCTCCGGCAGGGGTTCAGATGTCCCCCCTCCGGCGTAGGTCTCCTGAGCTCGGACGGGCCCGTCCGGGTGATGGAGTCTGAGCGGCGCACGAGGCATCATGAAGGTTCGGGGATGAGCGATACGCACAGCAGCTCGCGAGGGGCCTCCGCCTGGCCGATCTCCATCGCGCTCGTGGCAACGATGGGGCTCGTCGCGGCGGCCTACGCATTCGCTCACGAGCGGATCGGATCCCAGCCGGCGCTGTCGAGCCTGATCGTGGCGATGGCATGTGCGCTGGCCATCCTGGCCTCCCTTCCCCTCCGTCGCGCTGCCGGCACGTGGCACAGCCTCCGTTTCCTCCTCGGAGGGGTGGCCGTGGTCGGTCTGGCGAACCTGTGGTTGCTGTGGGCCGAGGCCGAGAACATGCCCCGATACGGGCCGAGCGCCTACGACGCCCTGTTCCTGCTGGCCGCCGCGTTCTTCTGGATCCCCGCGCAGCTCGAGTACCGGCATCATTTCCGCAAGGACGATCGGCGCGAGATCGCCGCCGACGTGGCCCTCATCTCGGCGGCCCTGGGGACGATCCTCTACCTATGGATCCGGCCGGATGGAGCCACGTTCACGAGCTCGCTGTCCAGCGCCGTCTTCGCCCTCATCGCCGCCACCGCGTTCTCCTCGTACGGGGCCCTGGCCCTGTGGGTGCCCTCGGTCGGCCACGCGGGGCAGTTCGCGGCGGTGGGCGCGTTCTCCAGCGCCCTGATGGCGTTCGCTACGCCATGGGTCCGAGGCGCGTACCGGCCGGGCACGGTCCAGGTGGACCTGCCCCTGGCGCTGGGTGCGCTCGGGCTGGCCGCCCTGCTCACCCTGGCCCCGCGCTCGACTCCGTCCGGTCCGATCACGCGCCCCACACGGTACGGACGCGCCCTGCTCACTACGGTCGCCGTGGCGGCCGCCTGCGCCGCCCTGGGCCTGATCGCCGGCGCCGAGAGCCGTGGCGAGATCGGCAACCTGCACGCGACCGGGCTGATCTGGTTGCTGGGGGCGGCGGTGGCGCTCCGCATCCTGGCCAACCAGCTCCGCAGCACGCAGGACGCCCAAGCGGCCCGCGACGCGCTGGACCAGAAGGAGATGGCCCTGCTCGAGACCGACAAGGCCCTGGCCCGCCTGCAGCGAGCGAACGAGACCCTGCGCGAGTCCGAGGAACGGCTCCGGCTCGTCTTCGAGGCCGCGGTCGACGGGATCGTGGAGCTCGATGAGCACGACGTGATCGTCCGAGCCAACGAGGCCTTTTGTCAGATGCTCGAGCTTCCCCAGAGCATGGTCGAGGGGCAGCCCTGGAGCGCGCTCGGGGCGGTGGTCCAGGCGGATGAGTCCTTCGGCACCCTGCCCCAGACCGGCCAGGGAACGCTGATGCGCGAGGGGCAAGCCATCTACCTCGAGGCCCGGACCTCGGACGTGCCGGGTGACCCACCGAGGCGGTTGCTGCTGGTGCGGGACGTCACGGCCGCCCGCGTCGCCGACCAGACGATCCGGTCACTGTTCAAGTTCCTCCAGGACCGCGACGAGGACCGCACCCGGATCATGCGCCGCACCAATGCGGCCATCGAGGGCGAGCGCAACCGCATCGCCCGGGACCTGCACGACGGGCCGGTCCAGGGGGTCTCCGCCGCTTCCTTGTCGCTGGAGGCCGTCCTGCTGATGCTGAAGGCCGGGGAGACCGAGGAAGGCGTCGAGGTTCTGGGCAAGGTCCGCAAGGAGCTGGCGGAGGAGGCGGACAACCTCCGCCGACTGATGGCCGGCCTGCGGCCACCGCTGCTGGAGGAGCGCGGCCTGGTCCCCGCCCTGCGCGAGAACCTCGAGAAGTTCGGGCACGACACGGGGATCCAGACGGTCTTCCACGCGAACGGGGTCACCGACGTCCCCCAGGACCTGGAGACGCTGGCCTACCGGATCGTCCAGGAAGCCTTGTCCAACGCCGGGAAGCACGCTCACGCTGGGCGCATCTCCGTGGGGGTGGAGGCCCTGGGCGGTCAGCTGCGGATCGAGATCGCGGACGACGGGAAAGGCTTCGACTCGGCCAAGGCGAGGGAGTTCCTGCGCCTGGGTCGGGTGGGGCTCGCCTCCATGCGGGAGCGGGTGGAGCTGGCCAACGGCACGTTCATGGTCCACTCCACGCCCGGGAAGGGAACGACGGTCCTCGCCACCCTGCCCCTGGAGTCGGTTCCCGGGCCACGGGAGTTCGCGGTCAACGAGGCCTTCTAGCTCCCTCGCCCCCCACCGGCGTGGCGGGTGGGGGCGGGCTCGGTGTCCCGGAGGGCGTGCCCGACGGGCTCGGGCTCGGGCTGGGGCTGGTTGAGGGGCTGGGGCTGGGGCTGGGGCTGGTCGAGGGGCTGGGGCTGGGCGACGGGCTCGGCTTCG
>DASQQQ010000104.1:0-2893 GCA_035643355.1 Actinomycetota bacterium
GGAACCAGTCCGGGTGCTGCTCCGACCAGTCGGTGAGCTGGATCACCGGAACCCCCCGCTCGTCCGTCTGCCAGTACGCGATCCGTCGGCTGTCCGGGCTCCACTTCCACGCCTGCGCGAACCCGAACTCCTCCTCGTAGACCCAATCGAACACCCCGTCGAAGATGCTGTCGCCGGCCACTCCCGTGAGTTGCTGCTCCGACCCGTCCTCCAGGTCGATCACGTACAGGTTCCCGCCCCGCTCGAACCCCAGCCGCTCCCCGCTCGGAGATAGATCCGCCGTCCGCGCGTTCTTCACCAGCGGCCTCACCCCCTGCTCCCCCAGCGTGTACAGGTAGAAATCCGAGATCCCGGAGTTCCGGTAGATCCGACGGAAATGCGTCTGGAACACCAGGTGCCTCGAGTCCTGCCCGAACTCAAACGATCGGTACGCGATCGGCTCCGCCGTCCCCGGGAGCGTCAGCCGCCGCGCATCGAACAGCGCCTCGTCCGCCAGCGTCTCCGGGTTGTAGACCCGGACCTCCGCCGTCCCCCGGGCGCCCCGGGTCGTGTACGAGAACCGCTCGCCCGACTCGATCCAGTTCACGCTCGCCGGACCGGACGATCCCGCCAGGCGCGCCGAAACGTCCAGTGCCTCCCGCACGCTCCCGATCTCCTTCTGCCCCTGCGCCTTCGCCTGCGATCCCACCGCCAGCGCCAGCCCGACGATCAGCCACGCCCCCCCGTTCCTGCTCTGCACACCCATGATCTCGCCCTCTCTATTCGGCCACGGCCCCTGACGGACCGCCGTCACGTCCCGCTTCACAGCCCGGAAAATACCGGGCGCCTCCAACCCGCGCACGCGCCCGCGCCCGCCGCTCACCTGGTCCGCCCGGCTCGATCACTGGCCCGAAACGTGACCGCGTGCGGGAGCGTGAGCGAGGGCGCCATCGTCCCCCGTCGACCGTACTCCTGCGTCGCAAGGAAAGGTCCGATCGGCCGAGGGTCTTGACCGCTGCGCCCCCTCAGACAAAATTTAGCCGAGACTAAAAACGGAGGGACCGTGGCTCCTGACCCCGCACTCATGCTCCTCGCCTTCGCCGCCGTCGCGGCGATCACCCTCGTTCTGCTCTGGCCCGCACGCCGCGCCCTGGCCGGCCTCCGTCGGGTCCGGCGGGAAGCGGAGCGGGTGCGCCTCGAGGACGCGCTCAAGCACATGCACGAATGCGAGCGGGCGGGTCGCGCCTGCACGCTGGAGAACCTGGCGGGGCGACTGGAGACGTCGCGGGGAGCGGCGTCGGACCTGCTGACCCGGCTGACGGAGCGCGGACTGGCGGTGGTCGGCCCGTCGGGGGTGGAGCTGACGGGTCCCGGGCGAGCGTACGCGCTGCGGATCGTGCGGACGCATCGGCTGTGGGAGCGGTACCTGGCGGACCGGACGGGGGTGCCGGCGGTGGACTGGCACGAGGAAGCGGAGCGGGTGGAGCACGAGCTGACACAGGAGGAGGCGGAGGACCTCGCGGCGCGTCTGGGCCACCCGCGTTACGATCCGCACGGAGACCCGATCCCCACGGCGGGCGGGGAGATCCCGGCGCCGGTGGGCGTGCCGCTCCCGCGGGTGGTGCCGGGCCGTCACGTCGTGGTCCGGCACCTGGAGGACGAGCCGCGGGAGGTGTTCGAGCGGCTGGTCGGCCTGGGGCTGGCGCCGGGTGTGCCGCTGGAGGTGCTGGACGGGGAGGGGGAGGGGGAGGGGGCGGCCCGGGGCGCGGTGCGGATCCGGGTCCAGGGCGTGGAGCGGAGCGTCCGGGCGGCGGATGCGGGCAACGTGACGGTGGAGGAGGTGGCGGAGGATGTCGGGTCGGAGGGTCGGTCACGGACGCTGGCGGACGCGGAGCCGGGCCAGGAGGTGCGCGTGACGAGCCTGTCGCCGGCGTGTCAGGGTCCGCAGCGTCGTCGCATGCTGGACCTGGGGGTGGTGCCGGGGACGCGAATCACGCCGGAGCTGGTGAGCACGTCGGGCGACCCGGTGGCGTACCGGATCCGGGGTGCGCTGATCGCGCTGCGGCGCCACCAGGCGTCGTGGATCGAGGTCGACGCGGAGCCGGTGGAGCGGGCGGGCTGATATGGCGACGCGACTGAAGCCGGGGGCGCCTGGGGGCGCCGCACAGCACCGTCGGCAGACCCTCGTGCGCCTGGGTCTGAGTCCCGACCGCTGGGACTACCTGGTGGCGCTCGCGGGGAACCCGAACGTCGGCAAGACGACGGTGTTCAACGGCCTCACGGGGCTCCGGCAACACACCGGGAACTGGCCGGGCAAGACCGTGGCGCGGGCGGAGGGCGCGTTCGCGCACAACGGCAAGCGTGTGAAGGTGGTGGATCTGCCCGGCACCTACTCGCTCCAGGCCGGGAGCAGCGACGAGGAGGTGGCGCGCGACTTCATCGTCTTCGGCCGCCCGGACGTGACGGTGGTCGTGGTGGACGCGACGCGGCTCGAGCGGAACCTGAACCTGGTGCTGCAGATCCTGGAGATCACGGACCGGGTGGTGGTCTGCTTGAACCTGGTGGACGAGGCGCGGCGCCACGGGGTGTCGATCGACGCGAAGCGGCTGGAGCGCGAGCTCGGGGTGCCCGTGGTCCCGGCGGTGGCCCGCCAGGGGGAGGGAATCGAGGAGCTGCTCGCGGCGGTAGAGGGCGTCGCGACCGGGCGGATCCCGACCACTCCCTACCGGGTGCAGCGCCATGCGCCGGAGGTGGAGGGTGCGGTGGCGGAGCTGGTGCCCGCAATCGAGCGGGCGTATCCCGGCGTCCCGAATCCCCGCTGGGTCGCGCTCCGGCTCCTGAACGCGGATGCGGCCGTGGAGGAGGCGGTGCGGGATGGTGAGCTCGGGCTCCTCGGCCACGGCGGTCCGGAAAC
>DASQQQ010000105.1:0-15643 GCA_035643355.1 Actinomycetota bacterium
CCCCGCCGCGTGCTCAAGACCCCGGCTCGGGCCAGAGACCGGACGATCTTGCTCAGGAATGCGGGGGAGATCTCTTCCTGGGCGGCGACCTGCGTCACGCTCAGGTGGCCCTGGCGAGCGACCTCGAGGACGCAGCGGACCGCGTAGTCCGCCTCCCTCGTCATGATCATCGCCGTCCACCTCCGGTCCTCGACCGGCCGCCCGGGTCGCCGCCCGATGCCTTTGCGCAAGGGCCGGTCTCCGGACCTTTCTGGTACGGATGGTCCCTGTTCGAGCGATCGGCACCACGGGTCGAGGGTCCTGCGGCCCGGGGGTCGAGCGGCGAACCGGAGACCCTAGGTCCGAGACCGTACGGCCCCGCCGACCAGGGACTTCCGCCCCCACCACGTCCCTCCCGGACGAAGTGAAGTCTCTTCGGGAGGTTCCGTGCGACTCGAGATGCGCGTCACCATCTGGTTGACGGCCTTGCTGGTGGCCGCCACCGCGCTGCACCTGGTGGGGATGGCAACCGGCGCGTACTCGTTCGTGTTCATGACCGTTCCACTGGTGCTGGGCATCGTGCTGTCCGTGTGGGCCGTCCGCCGCACCGTCCTGAAACCGCTGGCCCAGATCTGCACGGCGGCCCGCGATCTGGGGGCGGGCGACCTGTCCGTGCGTCTGCCGGACTTCGACAGCGCCGAGCTCGAGGAGGTCTCCAGGACGTTCAACGAGACCGCCCGCATGCTCGAGGACCGGGCGGCCGATCTGGCCGAGGCCATCACCCGGCTCCGGTCCGATCTGGAAGGGCTCGAGGAGATCCAGGGCGTGTTGGCCTCGGGCGCCGGTCTGCCCCAGGTCCTGTCCCGCGTCGCGCGGACCCTCGGAACCGCGCTGGGGGCCAACGGTGCGGCGATCTGGCGCGTCGGCTCGGACGTCCCCGAGGTCGTGGAGGGCGGTCCCCTCCCGCCGGTGGAGGGCCTCCCCGGTGCGGCCGGGGGCGTCCCGGTCACCTCCCACGGTGCCCTGGCCGACGTCCCCGAAGACGCGCCGCTCTCTTGGGCGCTTGCTCCGGCCCGACGGGACGGGCGGGTCGTGGGCGTGGTGGGGGCGGCGTGGGATCCCTCGCGTCCGATCGATCGCATGCAGCGCGACCTGTTGGTGGCCCTAGCCGGGCTCACCGCCGTGGCCATCGAGAACGTCCATCTCCTGGACCGGGTCACCGAGAAGGAACAGAGCCTGGAGGGGCTGCTACGCAAGACCCTCAGCACGCAGGAGGAGGAACGCCGCCGGATCTCCCGGGAGCTGCACGACGAGACCAGCCAGGTGCTCTCGGCGCTGATGATGAACGTCGACCTGCTGGAGCGCCACATCGAGGACCGGGAGCCGGCCGTGGACGGGTCGCTGGCACGGGTGGAGGCGGTGAAGGGTTTGGCCGAGGAGGCCGCCAGGAACCTGGACAAGATGATGCTCGAGCTCCGCCCGGCGCTGCTGGACGAGCTCGGGCTGATGCCGGCGCTGCGGTGGCACCTCACCCAGGCGAGCGATCTGTGGGGGGTGCCGATCCGGTTCGAGGGACGGAGCGTCGGACGCCTCGCCGATGTCGTGGAGGTGGCCGCCTTCCGCATCGTCCAGGAGTCGGTGAGCAACTGCGTGCGGCACGCCACGGCGTCCGTGATCGACGTGCGGGTCTGTGCCGACGACCGGATGCTGCACGTGGAGGTGGACGACGACGGCGTGGGCTTCGACACGGGGCCGTTGCCGTCACTGTCACGGACCGGCCGGGCGGTCGGTCTGGTGGGGATGCGGGAGCGGGCCGAGCTCGTCGGCGGCTCGTTCCACGTGACGTCCTCGCCGGGCCATGGGACCAGGGTGAGGGCCGAGCTGCCGCTCCTGCCACCGGGATGGAGGAACGATGAGTGACCGGATCAGGGTGCTGGTGGTCGACGACCACGAGGTCGTGCGCCAGGGGATCAAGATGGTCCTGGATTCCGACGCCGACCTGGAGGTGGTGGGCGAGGCGGGCTCGGGCGAAGAGGCCATCGACGCGGTGGAGGAGCTCGATCCGAGCGTGGTGGTGATGGACGTGGGCTTGCCCGGCCTGTCCGGGTTCGAGGCCACACGGCTGATCAAGCGCGCCCATCCCGATATCCAGGTGCTGGCCCTCACGGTGCACGACAGCGAGGCGTACGTGTTCCAGATGCTCCGGGCCGGGGCTACGGGATACGTCGTCAAGCGGGCGCCGGCGGCGGATGTGATCCAGGCGGTGAAGCACGCGTTCGCCGGGGAGGCCGTCCTGCATCCCAGCGCCGCTCGCCTGCTGATCCGCGACTACCTCTCCCGGGTGGCGCAAGGGGAGGAGGTCTCCTACGACACGCTGTCGCAGCGCGAGCGGGAGATCCTGCGGCTGATCGCCGAGGGCAAGACCAACAAGGAGATCGCCGTCCTGCTCGACGTCTCGGTGAAGACGGTGCAGGCGCATCGGGCCAACCTGATGCACAAGCTGGGGATGCACGATCGGACCGAGCTGGTGAAGTACGCGATCCGCCGGGGCATCATCGGGCTCGACGAGACCGCCTGAGGCGGAGCGGACGCGCAGACGCACCCGGTCTTCCCGGCGGGCCATAATGGATGGGTAGCCGAAGGAGGTCCCACCGTGGCGCACGCCAAGGACAAGGGCGGCGAGAAGCACAGCAAGCGGGCGGCGCAGAAGAGCCTGAAGGAACGGCGGGCGCAGAAGCGCGCCAAGCGGGAGTCCTCGCAGCACCCCTCGACCGTGCACATCACGACGACGTCCCAGTAGCCGTGTTCGAGGAGCTGCTCGAGGCCTGGGACGGTGAGCAGGTCGCCGTGCGCTACGACCGCCAGCTCCGGACCTGGATGTTCGTCTGCGTCCACTCGACGCGGCTCGGTCCGGGAGCGGGCGGCACCCGGATGAAGGTCTACCCGAGCCCGCACGACGGACTCCGGGATGGGCTGCGCCTCTCGGCCGCCATGACCAGCAAGAACACGATGGCCGGCCTTCCGCTAGGGGGCGGCAAGGCGGTGCTGGCGGTGCCCGAGGTGCCCGAGGGCGATCGCCGACGGGAGGTCTTGCTCGCCTACGCCGACCTGGTCGAGTCCCTGCACGGCACCTACTGGACGGCCTGCGACATGAACACCACGCCACAGGACATGGACGCGATCGCCGAGCGGTGCGGCTCCGTATTCGGGCGCTCGGAGGCGGGAGGGGGATCGGGCAGCTCGGCCCCGGCCACGGCCATCGGCGTCTTCCACGGGATCCAGGCGTGCGCGCGGGAGGTGTTCGGGACCCCAGACCTGGGCCGTCGAACGGTCCTGGTCCAGGGCGTGGGTGCGGTGGGCCGCGTGCTGGCGGAACGCCTGCACGAAGCGGGAGCCGAGCTGATCCTGGCGGACGCCGACCCCGCCCGTGCGGAGCATGCCGCCGGGCGGCTGGGCGCCAGGACCGTTCCGGCGGAGTCGGCCATCGACACCCCCTGCGATGTGTTCTCCCCGTGCGCCACGGGCGCCGTGCTCTCTGAGGAGACGATCCCCCGCCTGCGCTGCCGCATCGTGGCCGGGGCCGCGAACAACCAGCTGGCCCGGTCGGAGGATGCCGAGCGCTTTCGCCCGCTCGGCATCCTGTACGCGCCCGACTACGTGATCAACGCGGGCGGGATCATCCACCTGGCTTCGCTCGAACTGCTGGGGGAGGACCTGGCCGCGCGGGATGAGCGGGTGCTCGCGATCGGGGACACGCTGACTGAGCTCTTCCGGCGGGCGGAGGAGCAGGGCCTGTCCACGACCGCCGCGGCCGACGAGGTGGTGGCCGCTCGGTTGGCGGCCGGGGGCGGCACGCGTCTGGCACCGGCTTGACGCAACGGCGGCCTGCCCCCACCATCGTCCCCATGGCGAGGGATCTGGCGTCGATGCAGTGCGTGCCGTGCCGAGGAGGGATCCCCCCGCTCACGCACGAGCAGATCGAGCCTTATCTGGCCGACCTTGGCGGCGATTGGCAGGTGGAGGAGGACCACCACCTGTCGAAGACCTACCGGTTCCCCAACTTCCGGGAGGCACTGGATTTCACGAACCGGGTGGGCCAGCTGGCCGAGGAGGTCGGCCACCATCCGGACATCGCGCTGTCCTGGGGCCGGGTCGGCCTGACCGTCTGGACCCACAAGATCGGAGGGTTGCACGAGGCGGACTTCGTCTTCGCGGCGAAGGCCGACCGCGCCTTCGAAGGGTGGACGGCCGCCCACCAAGAGTGACTCTGGTCGGGACGCCTCAGCCCTCGAAGCTCGCCGCCGCCTCCATCACCCGTCCTACCTCCTCGGGTCCGTGCGTGGTGGTCAGCGTCCACAGCTCGAAGCCGGAGGGCGGCAGGTAGACGCCGCGCTCCAGCATGTGGTGGAAGAAGCGGCCGTACCGCTCTTGGTCTGCCGCCCGCGCCTGCGCGTAGTCACGGACCGGGCCGGGGCCGAACGAGACGCTGAACATCGAGCCGGCCCGGTTGATGGTGGCGGCCATGCCGGTCCGCCCGAAGCCCTGGGCCAGGCCGGACGTGAGCTCCCGGGCGGTGCGGACCAGGGCCGGGTAGGGGTCGCGCTCGCGCGCCAGCCGGAGCGCCGCGAGCCCGGCCGCCACCGCTACCGGGTTCCCCGACAGCGTGCCGGCCTGGTACACGGGTCCCTGCGGCGCGAGGTGCTCCATCACGCGAGCTCGTCCCCCGAAGCCGGCGCAGGGGAAGCCGCCGCCCATCACCTTGCCCAGCACGGTGAGATCGGGCTCCACCCCATAGAGGGACTGCGCGCCGCCGTAGGCGATCCGGAACCCGGTGATGACCTCGTCGAAGAGCAGCAGCGCTCCGTGCTCGGAGCAGAGCTCGCGAAGACCCTGCAGGAAACCGGGCTCGGGCGGCACGACACCCATGTTGGCGGCCACCGGCTCCACGATCAGGCAAGCGATCCGGGGGCCGTTCCGCCCGAACAGGGCGCGGACCGCCTCGAGGTCGTTGTAGGGGACCTGCAGGGTGTCTCTGGCCGCGCCCTCGGTGACGCCGGGCGAGGCCGGCAGGCCGAACGTGGCCACGCCCGACCCGGCCCCCTTGGCCAGCAAGGGGTCCGAGTGGCCGTGGTAGCAGCCGTCGAACTTGAGGATCTTCGATCGGCCCGTGGCGGCCCTGGCCAGGCGGATGGCGCTCATGCAGGCCTCGGTCCCCGAGGAGACCAGCCGGACCATCTCCACCGAAGGCAGGGCCTGCACGATCGACTCGGCCAGCTCGACCTCGGCCTCCGTGGGGGCGCCGTAGGAGGTCCCCCGCCGGGCCGCCTGCGTGGCGGCCTCCACCAGCTCGGGGCACGCGTGGCCGAACAGCGATGCCCCCCAGGACTGGACCAGGTCCACGTAACGGTTGCCGTCGGCGTCCTCGATGAACGCGCCCTCCGCTCTGACGATGAAGGGCGGCGTGCCGCCCACCGCCCCGAAGGCCCGGACCGGGGAGTTCACCCCCCCGGGGATCACCCGGCGGGCACGCTCGAACAGCTCCTCGGACCCGGTCACCATCACCCAGTGTAGGCGGGTGGGATACGCTCGCACCGGTGGGGGACGACCGCCCGATCCTCGACGCGCCCGGCGGGCCGATGGCCTGCTTCTTCGCCGCTCCCGAGGGCCGCCCGCCCGCCCCCGGCGTCGTGGTGGTGCAGGAGTGGTGGGGGCTCAACGGGCAGATCGAGGGCGTGGCGCGCCGGCTGGCGGGGGAGGGGTTCGCGGCCCTCGCCCCCGACCTGTACCGGGGCAAGCAGGCCGACGAGCCGCACGAGGCCCGCAAACTGTCGATGCAGCTGGACCGGGGGCGGGCCCTGCAGGACCTGCGCGCCGCGGTGGGCTGGCTCCTCGAGCACGGAGCTGGGGCGGTGGGCGCGATCGGCTTCTGCATGGGCGGGTCCATCACCTTCGAGCTCGCGTGCATCGAGGAACGGCTCGGCGCCGCGGTCCCTTTCTACGGGCTGTCCGACCTGCGGGAACGGACGATCACGTGTCCGGTGCAGGCGCATTTCGGCACCGCGGATCGGTTCGATCCCGAGCTCCTGGACGACGTGGCCTGGCGCCTGGGCGACCTGGGCAACGGCAGCGAGCTCCACCGGTACGAGGGCGCGCCGCACGCGTTCATGAACGAGACGCGTCGTTCGTACCGGCCCCAGGCCGCCGCCGTCGCCTGGGAGCGGGCGATCTCGTTCCTGCGGGCGAACCTGAGCTGAGGGAGGGCCTCAGCGCCGGCCGGCTGGCACCAGCCCCATGGCCTGCAGGGTCCGCACCGGGAGGACGTGGCAGTAGGGCTCGTGGCCGGTCTTGTCGTAATAGCGCTGGTGGTAGTCCTCGGCGGGATAGAAGTCCTCGAAGGGGACGATCTCGGTGGCGACGGGCCGGGAGATGCGCGCCTGCGCGCTGGCCTTGGACGCTTCGGCCGTAGCTCGCTGCTCCTCGGAATGGGCCAGGATGATGCTCCGGTACTGGCTGCCCACGTCGGGACCCTGGCGGTTCATCTGGGTGGCGTCGTGCATCGCCCAGAACACCTCGAGCAGCTGCCCGTACGACACGCGCTGGTCATCGAAGGTGATCTGCACGACCTCGGCGTGACCGGTGGTGTGGGTGCAGACCTCCCGGTAGGTGGGGTTCTCCGTGTGCCCCCCGCTGTAGCCCGAGACGACGTCGATCACGCCGGGTACCTGCCGGAACACCCACTCCACCCCCCAGAAGCAGCCGGCCCCGAGCGTCGCGGTCTGGATCGCCATGGTGAGGATCACTCCTTCCGGATCGATACTCCCTTCAACCATCCGCCCGCCGGCCGGTGTTCCACCAGCAGCCAGCGGCTCCCATCGAAGTCGCTGGGTCCCGGTCCCGAGGCGTGCCCCGATGCCCACGGCCGCCGCGATCAGCGCGTCCGCGACATCCCCGCCGTCCCTCTGCGGCAGATCGCCTACCGACCGGTGAGCCAGTCGGCCGCCTCCTTGGCGTGGTAGGTGAGGATGAGGTCGGCACCGGCCCGGCGGATCGATGTCAGGACCTCCAGCGTGGCCCTGCGGCCGTCGAGCCATCCGTTCTGGGCGGCCGCCTTGACCATGGAGTACTCCCCCGAGACGTTGTAGGCGGCCAAGGGGAACCGGGTCTCCTCCTTGGCCCGACGGATCACGTCCAGGTAGGGCAGCGCCGGCTTCACCATGACGATGTCGGCCCCTTCCTCGATGTCGGTCGTGATCTCGCGGATCGCCTCGTCCGAGTTCGGCGGGTCCATCTGATAGCCGGTGCGGTCCCCGAACCGCGGCGCGCACTCGGCGGCTTCTCGGAACGGACCGTAGAAGGAGGAGGCGAACTTGGCCGCGTAGGCCACGATCCCCACGCGCTGGAGGCCGGCCTTGTCCAGCACCTCCCGGATCGCGGCGACCTGTCCGTCCATCATCCCAGAGGGCCCGAGCAGGTCCGCGCCGGCCTCGGCCTGGGCCACGGCGATCTTCCGGTAGCGCTCGAGCGTGGCGTCGTTGTCCACGTTGCCCTCGTGGTCCAGCACGCCGCAATGGCCGTGGTCGGTGTATTCGTCCAGGCAGAGGTCGGCGATCACGACGTGATCGTCGCCGAGCTCCTCGCGAAGCAGCCTCAGGCCCTTCTGAGCGATGCCGTCCGGGTTCCACGCCTCGGAGCCCTCGGGATCCTTGCGCTCGGGCACGCCGAAGAGCATGAAGGCCGTCACCCCCCGGGCGGCGACCTCGGCGGCCTCCTTCCGCAGCGACTCGAGGGTGTGCTGGAACTGGTGTGGCATCGAGACGATCGGCCGTGGCTCCGCGATGCCCTCCTTCACGAACAGCGGCGCGATCAGGTGCCGCGGCGCCAGCTCGGTCTCGCGGATCAAGGAGCGGAGCGCCGGCGTACGACGGAGCCGCCGCGGCCGGTGCTGCGGGAACGTCGCCATGCTCGCGAGTGTACGAGCCCGGCGGCGAACGGGCGACCCGCGATCCTGCGTCCGTGGCTAGACTCGCGGCATCGTGCAACCCGCCTACGACGCCGCGTTGCTCCGGGAGGGGGAGGCGTTCGCCGCCGCAGCCCAGATGGGTCTGGATCTGCCGGTGCCGTCCTGCCCGGGCTGGAGTGTGGCCGAGCTGACCTGGCACCTGGGCCGGGTCCATCGCCACTGGGAGGAACGGGTCCGTCTCCGGCTCCAGGAGCAAGCCGGCCTCACCGAGGTCGAGCGTCCCCCGCACCGGGAGCTGGTGCCCTGGTTCCGCGACGGTCTCGAGCGCCTGTCGCAGGCCCTCCGTGGAGCGGATCCGGGGGAGCGCATCTGGACCTGGGCCAGGCAGCAGGACGTGGGGTTCGTCCGGCGCCGGATGGCGCAGGAGACCGTGGTGCATCGGGTCGATGCCCAGCTCGCCGCCGGCTCGTTCGAACCGATCGAACCGGTCCTGGCGGCGGACGGCGTGGACGAGTTCCTGGACGTGATGCTGGGCGAGGACGAGGAGCGGCTGAGGGAGGGGACGGAGACGATCCACCTGCATGCCACCGACATCGAGGCGGAGTGGCTGGTGGAGGTCGCAGACGGCCGGCTCACGAACCGGCACGAGCACGGCAGGGGGGAGGCCGCGGCTCGGGCGAGCGCCTCGGGGTTGTTGCTGCTGCTCTGGCGGCGGATCGCGCCGGACCGGGTCGAGGTGCTGGGGGATCGCTCGGTGCTGCGGCGGTTCCTGGCTCGGGCCGACCTCGGCTAGGGCCCCTCGCTCATCCCTGACGGCGCGGCGGCCGGCCCACCGGCGCAGGTTCCCCGAGCGGTCCTGGCCCGGAGCGCCCGCTCCACCGCGTCGACCAGCCCCTCGATCGTGTGGGGGTCGGCCACCCCCGAGACCCTGAATCCGCGCGCACGTGCCTCGCGGGCGGTGACCGGTCCGATGCAGATCACCTTCGGGTTGCCCCGCAAGGCACCGACCGTTCCCACGAAGCCGCGCACGGTGGAAGCGCTGGTGAACGTGATGGCGTCCACGGACCCGTCGCGGAGCACCCCGCGCGCGGCGCGGGGCAGCGAGGTCGGGGTCCGGGTCCGGTAGGCGTGGACCCGGACCGGGGCCCATCCCTTCGCCGCCAGGGCGTCCTCGAGGCCCTCCGGCGCGATGTCGGCTCGGGCGCAGAGCACCCGCCCGGTGCCTCGCGGGAACGTGCGCGACAGGGCCGCGGTGGTGAAGGTCCGGGGCATGAGGTCGGGGTCGCGGCCGGTCCAGGCCCGGAAGGCCTCGGCGGTGCCCTCGCCGATCACCGCCACGCGGGCCCGGACGTCCTCGGGCAGCAGCCGGGCCTCGAGCATGTCCACGGTGTTCCTGCTGGTGAGCGTCAGCCAATCGAAGCGGCCCATCGAGAGCTCGCGAAGGGCCGCGGTCAGTGCGGCCGAGCGCGCGGGCAGGATCTCCACGGCCGGTGCGGCCACGGCGGTGGCACCCCGGGCCTCCAGCGCCCGGATCAGCTCGTCGGCCTGGGCCCGGGGACGGGTCACCAGGACCACGGCGCCGTCCAGCGGCCCGGTCACGCTCGTGCCTCGGCCAGGATCTGCTCCGCCCCCTCGGAACGGAGACGCTGGGCGGCCACGTCGGCGGCCACCTCGGGGGACGTGGCCTCCACGTCGACCCTCGCGGCCCGGTCGCCGTCGGAGGTGAGGACGACCGCGACCAGCCGGACCCGCTGGTCCTGGACCCGAGCGTAGGCCCCGAGGGGCAGGGCGCATCCCCCGCCCAGGAGCCGCACCAACCGCCGTTCCGCCTCGAACGCGGTCCGGCTGTCCCGATGGTCCAGGCGCGAGAGCACCTCCAGGACGCCGGGGTCGGCTGAACGGGCCTGGATCCCCAAGCAGCCCTGACCCGGAGCGGGGACCATCTCCGCCGCCGACATCGGAGCGGCATGCTCGGGCACGATCCCCATCCGCAGGAGCCCGGCCGCCGCCAGCACGAGCCCGTCCACCTCCCCGCGCTCCAGCTTGGCCAGCCGCGTGTCCACGTTGCCCCGCAGCTCGACCACCCGGAGATCAGGGCGCCACCGCAGGACCTGGGAGCGGCGGCGGAGGCTCGAGGTCCCCAGGCCGGAGCCCTGCGGGAGGTGGCCGTCGGGGGTGATCAGGACGTCGAGGGGGCTGGCTCGCTCGGGCACGGCGGCCAGGGCCACGCCGTCCTCGTCCTCGGCCGGGAGGTCCTTGGCGGAATGGACGGCCAGATCCACCTCCCCCTCGCGCAGAGCTCGGACGATGTCACTCACCCACAGGCCCTTCAGGCCCGCCGGGGAGGCGCCGCCCGCCCCGCCTCGGTCCCCGGCGGTCTGCATGGGGACCACCTCGGGCTCGGCGCCGGCGTTCCGCAGGGCCCTCGCCACGGCCTCCGCTTGGGCCATGGCCAGACGCGATCGCCGCGTGCCGATCCGCAGCTTCACTCGGAGCGCGGATCCAGGCCGAACAGGTCGGCGAGCATACGGGCGTGCAGGTCCTCCGTGCCGGGGGTGGACAGCTCCTTCAGCCGCACGATGGGCTCGTGGAGCAGCTTGGCCACGATGCCTCGGGCCATCGCCTCCACCGCGTCCCGTTCGTCGGGGGTGAGGCGCGAGAGCTCGGCTCGGAAGCGCCGGGTCTCGGCCGTCAGGACGTCGTCCCCGCGCTCGCGCAGGGCCCGGATCACCGGCGCCAGACGTTCGGAGCGCTGTCGGATCGCGAAGCGATGGAGCTCCTCGGCCACCACCGCCTCGGCGCGCCGGATGTCCTCGGAGGCCTCGGCGGCCGGGGTGGCGAGCGCCGTTCGCAGACCCTCGATGTCCACGAGCGTCACGCGGTCGAGCTCGGCCACCGAGGGCTCGACGTCGCGCGGCACGGCCAGGTCGAGCACGAACAGGGGCCGGGTCCGCCCGTTCAGCGCCGCGGCCACGGTGTCGTGGTGGATCACGGCACCGGCCGCCCCGGTGGCTGAGACCAGCAGATCGGCCCCGGCCAGGGCCCCCGGCAGGCCCGCCAGGTCGTCCGGCTCGGCCGAGGTGCGTTCGGCCAAGGCCCGGGCTCGCTCCAGGCTTCGGTTCAGCACCCGCACCGGGCCGACGCCGCGCGCCCGAAGGTGCTTGACGGCCAGGGCCGCCATCTGGCCGGCCCCCACCACCGCGGCGCTCTTGCCGGCCAGCCCGGCCAGGCGCTCCTCGGCCAGGTGCGCACCGGCCTCCACGAACGCGTCCGGGGCGGCCCCCACCCCGGTCTCGGATCGGACCCGGCGTCCGGCTCGGGCCGCCGCATGGAACAGGGCCGTCAGGGCGTGTCCCGCGGCCCCCTCGGCGGCAGCCCGGCGATGGGCCTCGCGGACCTGGGCCAGGATCTGCGGTTCGCCCAGGACCATCGAGTCCAGCCCCGCCGCGACGGCGAACAGGTGCTGGGCCGCGGCCTCGTCGTAGTGCGAGTACAGGGGCTCGGTCAGCAGGTCGGGGTGGGCGCCCCGGGACTCGGCCAGCAGGCGCTTCAGGGAGAGGAAGCCGGCGTGATAGGAAGGGACGCTGGCGTAGATCTCCACGCGGTTGCAGGTGGAGAGGATCACGGCCTCGTCCAGCGCGTCGTCGTCCTGTGCGCGCCGGTAGGCCTTCGTGAAGTCGTCGTCGGTGAACGCGAGCTGCTCCAGCAGCTCCACGGTCGCGCGGCGATGCGAGACGCCGAGAGCAAGGATCGCCATGGGTACCTGCTGATTCTACGGAGCATGGCGCGGAACGGTCGTGCCCTTGGGTCGCAGCGCCTCGAAAGCGCCGCCCCTGCGATAGCCTTGAGCGCTCGCGGGACGAGACGAGGGGACGGCCGTGGAACGGGGACGCGCCAGGGACCTGGGGGTGGTGGTGGGCATGCTACCCACCGGTGCCCGCAACGCGATCACCGACGTGGCGGGCGTGCGGGTGGGACACGCCACCCTGATCCGCGACCCGGAACCCGGTGGGCGGGGGGCGGTTCGGACCGGGGTCACCGCCGTCTTCCCCCACCAGGGCTTGCCCTGGGTCGAGCGCGTGTACGCGGGCACCCACATCCTGAACGGCTACGGCGAGCTGATCGGCATCAACCAGATCGCCGAATGGGGGCTGCTGCACTCGCCGGTGGTGATGACCTCGTCCCTGGCCATCGGGCGGGCCTACGACGCGACGGTCCGGTGGCGTACCGAGCGGCACGGCGTGACCACGCACGACGGGGGGGATATGCCGATCGTCACCGAGTGCGACGACTCGTTCCTGAACGACGTCACGACCTTCCCCCTGCGTGATCAGGACGTGTTCGCGGCGCTGGACTCGGCCGAGAGCGGTGACGTGGCCGAGGGCTGCGTGGGGGCCGGGACCGGCATGCAGTGCTTCGACTTCAAAGGCGGGATCGGCACGGCCTCGCGGGTCCTGCCGGCCGGGCTCGGCGGGTACACGGTGGGCGCGCTCGTCCTCACGAACTTCGGGGCCCGGGAGGAGCTGATCGTGGACGGGGTCCCGGTGGGCCGGGAGATCAGCGACCTGATGCCCGAGGAGCACGGCGAGGGATCGTGCATCTGCCTGGTGGCGACCGATGCGCCCATGCTGCCGCATCAGGTCCGCCGCCTGGCCGTGCGGGCCGGCCTGGGCCTGGCCCGGACCGGCTCGACCGCCCGGAACACCTCCGGGGAGCAGATGCTGGCCTTCTCCACCGCCAACCGGCTTCCGATGGAGACGCCCGCCGGCGCCCTGGAAGTGCGGGCGCTGTTGGACGGAGCGGCCGAGTCCTCCCCGCCGATCCTGTCCGGGCTGTTCTCGGCGGTGATCGAGGCGGTGGAGGAGGGCGTGCTGAACGCCTTGTTCACGGCCACCACCACCACCGGCCGGGACGGCAACACGCTGCATGCCTTGCCCCTGGACCGCACGCTCGGGCTCCTCGAGCGGCACGGCCGGCTCCGGTCCGCCTGAACGGCGCACCGCGCTCCCGATGGTCCCTGCGGGGGTGGGTCGCATGCCCCCTGCCGCCCCATGCTCCCCACCGCACGATGGCCTCGAGGGAGGAGGAGCGCCCATGGATGTCAACGGCGGGTTCCGCAGGATGCTCCAGGAGCGGTTCGGTCGGGTCCGCGAGGCGATGACCAGCAGCGTGGTCGAGCTGGAGCCCTCGCTCCTGGCGGCCGAAGCGGTGCGTCTGTTGAGCGAGGCCGGCGTCACCGGTGGGCCGGTGGTCGAGGACGGCCGCGTGGTGGGGATCGTCACGCTCTCGGATCTAATCGGGCGCGAGCACCACGCCGCGGCCCACGTGACCGGTCCCTTCCTGCGCAGCGACCGGCAGCTCGGGAACCTCAAGGTGACCGATGTGATGACCCGCGAGGTGGTCACGGCGTGCGAGGACTGGCCGCTGGTGCGGGCCATCGTGACCATGGACGACGCAGGCGTGAACCGGCTGCCCGTGTTGGATGCGTTCGATCACCCGGTCGGGATCCTGGCCCGGGACGACGTGGTGCGGGCCGTGGCCGCGGCCCTGCGATGGGCCGAGCGCGCCGAAGAGCATGGCGCCCAGGTCCCCGACTGGACCCTGCTCGAGGCCGACTGATTCCCGATCGCGGGATCTGCCGGTGGACGGGTCCCGTACGATAGGCGACCGGAGACGTGGCTGAGTGGCCGAAAGCAGCCGCCTGCTAAGCGGTTAGGGGTGTGAAAGCCCCTCGCAGGTTCGAATCCTGCCGTCTCCGCTGATCGAACGAGTTCGAGTCACGCCCGCGACGGTTCCGAACCCGCTTCCTCACAAGCCGTTACTCCCGTGCGCGATGGTTTATCGCGCACGCATCCGGGGGACTCCCTCTGCAGGCCGGCAGGACGGAGAGCCGGCATGAGGGGAGGGTAACGACATGACCTATCACGACCCGCACGAACCGGTGCGAGAACCCGACTCGGGCGGTCTGGTGGGGTTCGCCGCGATCAAGTACACGGCCATCGTGGTGATCGTCCTGGCGATCCTCGCGTTCATCGCCTTCTACCTGATCCCGGCGGTGACGAGCTGATGGCCGCCGCGATCGTGGGTCTGCTCGCCGCCGGAGCGGCGTGGGCGACGATCCTGTGGATCATCGCCGCCGTCTTCGTGATCTGGGGCATCGTCACGCTGATCCGAGGCGGGGTGCTGGCAGGGATCCTGTTGATCGTCGTGGGGCTCCTGATCGGCCCGGGCGGCGTGAGCATCTTCACCTAGCACCGCCAGGGTGCTCGTCGTCGTTCCCCGCTCCTATGCTCCAGGCCATGGAGCGTAGGGCGGGGTTCGTCGACCGGATCGGAGCGCTCCGGCCGCTGCAGATCAGGGACTTCCGCCTCCTCTGGACCGGGCTCACCGTGTCGATGATCGGCGACGGCGTCTACGTGGTCGCCGTGGCGCTCCAGGTACTCGATCTGTCGAACAGCCCCACGGCCATCGCCGGCGTGGGGATCGCCTGGACCGCGCCGCAGGTGGTGCTGATGCTCGGCAGTGGAGCGCTCGCCGATCGCATCGATCGCCGGCGGCTGATGGTGAGCGGCGACCTGATCCGCCTGGTGGCGATCGGCACGCTCGGGACGCTGTCGATCGCGGACCGGCTCACGCTGCCGATGCTGTTCGCCCTCGTGGTGGTCTACGGTGTGGGACAGGCGGTCTTCGCCCCCGCCTTCTCCTCGATCATCCCCACGATCGTGCCCGACGACCTCCTGGTGCAGGCCAACTCACTGGGTCAGGTGGTTCGCCCGGCCGCCATGATGCTGATCGGCCCGCTGGTCGGCGGGATCCTGGCCGGGAGCCTGGGTCCGGGCTGGGCCTTCGTGATGGACGGAGCCAGCTTCGGCTGGTCGGCGGTGATGATCGTGCTGATGCGGGTCCGGCCCCTCCCCCGAACCGAGGAACCGACGCGCGTGTGGGCCGACGTCAAGCAGGGCCTGAGGTACGTGCGGAGCGAGACCTGGATCTGGGCGGCGCTCGTGGCGGCCACGGTCAGCCTGCTCTGCACCTGGGGACCGTGGGAGGCTCTGGTGCCCTTCGTGGTGCGGAACCAGCTCGCGCCCTCCGGGGGCGCCGGCGTCGCGCTGGGGCTGGTCTTCGGAGCGGGTGGGTTGGGAGCGGTAGGGGCGGCGCTCGTGCTCGGTCAGCGGGAAGGCCTGCCCCGCAAGCCCGTCACGGTCCTGTACCTGGCGTGGGCGCTGGGGATGGTGATGACGGCGGGGTTCGGGATGGTGGTCACCGTGTGGCAGGGGATGATCGTGGCCTTCGTGTCCGAGGGCTCGATCGCCGTGCTGGTCGTGATCTGGTACACGCTGCTGCAGCGCCTGGTCCCCCGCGATCTGCTGGGTCGAGTCTCGAGCCTGGACTGGCTGATCTCGATCGCCGGGGTGCCGCTGTCGTACGCGATCGTCGGCCCGATGGCAGGGTGGGTGGGCGCGGACGCCACGCTGATCGGGGCGGGCCTGCTGGGCGGGGCCATCACGCTCGCCTTCATGTTCATCCCGGGCGCGCGAAGCCCCGAACGGGATGGGTCCCTCGAGCCGCGGCACGAGGGCGCCGCGGTGCGGTCGTGAACCGGTGGGGACGGCCGGTCGAGACGTGATGCGGGGCCGGACCGTCCGCCGCCTCGTTCCTCGGCCCCTGGGCAACGACGTCGTCCATGCCGGCGGTACGAGACGC
>DASQQQ010000106.1:0-3554 GCA_035643355.1 Actinomycetota bacterium
GGGCTCTTGGAGGGCGCGAGGCTCGGCGGAGGCGTAGGCGCCCCCCTCGTGTAGCCGGAGAACGACGGGGTGGCGAAGTCCCGCACCGGCATGCTCCCGACGGCCTCCGACATGAAGTCGTGCCAGATCAGCGCGGGGATCGTGCCCCCGTACACAGCCGGGAAGCCCTCCACGTACGTGAGGGGGATCTCGCCCTTGGGATAGCCGACCCACACGCAGGTGGCCAGTTGGGGCACGTAGCCACAGAACCACGCATCCACGTAGCTCTGCGCGGTCCCGGTCTTGCCCGCCGCCGGCCGTCCGATGTTGGCGTTGGTCCCGGTCCCGCCGGCGATCACGCCGCGGAGCGCGTACGTGACCAGGTCGGCGTCGTTCTGGTCCAGGGCGCGCCTGCCCTTGCGCGAGGACTTTAACTCGGTCTGTCCGCCGGGGGTGGTCACCTGACGCAGCGGGGTAGCCGGGCGGTAGACGCCGCGGGCAGCCAGCGTCGCGTACGCGTTCGTCATCTCCAGAGGGTTCACCGACTGCGTGCCCAGGGTGATGGAACAGACCGGCTTGAGGGGGGAGCGGATCCCCATCCGATGAGCCACGTCCACCACGCGGTCGGGCCCCACCATCGACACGAGCTGCGCATAGACGGTGTTCACGGAATGGGCGGTGGCCTGGGCCAGGGTGAAATCGCCGCTCTCCTCGTCGCTCGCGTTGGAGAGGGTCCAGGGCTTGCCGTCCGTGTAGCAGCGCCGGTCGGGAATCGTGATCCTGCCCGGGCCCCGCCATCTCGAGCTGAGGGAGACGTGGTCCTCCATGGCGGCCGCCAGCGTGAACGGCTTGAAGGCGGAACCCGCCTGCCGGCCGGTGCCGCCGAAGCCCTTCGCACCTGAGAGCGCCAGGTTCACCTGCGAGGCTCCGAAGTTGCGCCCCCCGTACATCGCTCGGACCTCGCCCGTGGAGGGATCGACCGCCACGAGCGCGGCCTCCGGATCGCCCTTCGAGCGGAGGCGACCGGCCACGGCCGCTTCGGCCGCGTGCTGCATCCGCTCGTCCAGCGAGGTGGTCACGTGCAGGCCGCCCCCGAACACGGTGCCCTCGTCGAATCGGTCGATCAGGGTCCTGCGCGCGTAGTCGAGGAAGTAGCCGAGCTTGGGGGGGAAGCTGAGCTCGGATCCGCCCTTCACCGCCTTGACCTTGGTGCGCTCGAGCGCGTCCGCCCGGGCCTGCGTGATGTCCCCCACCTGTGCCATACGTTCCAGCACGTAGTTGCGGCGCACGAACGCGTTCCCCGGGTTCACGATGGGGTCGAAGGAGGAGGGGTTCCTGATGAGGCCGGCCAGGGTGGCCGATTGGACCAGGGTGAGCTCGGCCGCGTGCTTCCCGAAGTAGGTCTGCGCCGCCGCCTCCACACCGTAGGCGCCGTGTCCGAAGTAGATCGTGTTCAGGTACGTGGTCAGGATCTGGTCCTTCGTGTAGCTCTGCTCGAGCTTGATCGCCAGCAGGGCCTCGCGGACCTTCTGCCCGAAGGTCCGGGGTGGGACCACATAGGTGGTCTGCCCGGTCTTGGGATCGTGCTCGTAGTGGCCCGCGTAGACGTTCTTCACCAGCTGCTGGGTGATGGTGGATCCACCCTGCACGACCTGGTGGGAGACCAGATCGCTCCATGCCGCGCGGACGATCCCCAGGGGGTCGATACCTGGATGGGAGTAGAAGTCCTGATCCTCGACGGCGATCACCGCGTTCCTGACGCTGGCCGGCATCTGATCGAAGGGGATGATCGTCCGGTCCACCGACGCGTGCAGCGTCGCCAGCAGGTGCTTGCCCGTCCGGTCGTAGAGGTGGGTGGTCTGGAGCGGCGGGGGCGTCTGCGGCAGCTGCAGGCGCGAGTACACGAAGGTCAGCGTGCCGACGAGGATGAGCAGGCCGCCCAGCGGCACGGCGACGAACAGCCACCAGTAGCGACGGAAGAAGCCGCGACGTTGCTGCGTCTTCGTCGTCCGGGAAGCGTGCTTCGGCCCGCGGCGGGCCTTCGGGGGTGCGGCCAAGGCGTGCCGATTCTACCGGCAGACCTGCATCATCACGTCCGGTGCGCGCGGCGGGCGTGCGGTTCCGGTGATGGCGCCGGGTGTCGGGCCGACCGGGGAGCGATCAGCCGGCGCTGCGGGCGACGAACGCCTCGGACAGGTGGTTCCACTGGCATCCCGTGCACACCTCGACCACGTAGCAGGAGGCATTGCGATGATCGGCGGCCAAGGAGAGCCCCTGGTCGAGCGGCCACACCCGTCCGTTGTCCTGCTTGAGGTCGTCGGCGTACACGTAGGCGAGCAGGACCAGCTTCGTCCGCTCGCACACCGGACAGTCCCGGTGCGTGGGCTCGCCCACGTGGCGGGCAGCCCGCATCAGCTCGGGATGGGCGTCGCAGATGTCGGCACGGGACTTGAGCCCGGTGCGGACGTCCCGGAGCAGGGCCCGCTTGGCCAGCGTGTAATCGACGGTGGCCAACAACGACCGCCGGCTCCTCACCTTCCTGCGAGGGTTGATCGCCATGGTTGTGGCATTGTACGCCCCGGCCCCCACAGAAGGTTCCCGACGGGCTGGCCGGCCGCCACGGATCTCACCCCGGTGAGCGGACCCTCCCTCCGAACCACAGCCCGAGCGCTGGCCACCGCGTACCTGGTGCCGGGGACCAGGAAGAGACCGTGGACAGGCACCCGCACGGTGACGGTCGCCTCGAGGGTCGGGGGATCGCACAGGCAGGACACCAGCTGGCCCCGGTTCCAGGCGGCATACTCCGCGGCCACGCCCTGAGGGGCGAGCTCGGAGGGGAGGGCCACCTGCTGGGCGGCGGCCAGCGCCGAGGCGTCCGCCGCCGTCTGGGCCCTGCTCGACGCGAGGAGCACCCGACCCAGGTCGGAGGCCCCCATCGTGAGGACGACCACCATGGCCAGGAGAGCGGCGGCCACGATGGTGACCGACCCGTGTTCGTTGCCGCTCACCCGAACTCCTGACGCATGATCGCCGTCGCCTGCAGGTGGACCTCGGACGGGAACAGGACGCCGGCCAGAGGAACCGGACGGACTCGACGTAGCTGACCTCGACCCGGACGGGCTCCCCCAAGCCCCCGGACGGTTGCACGCTCACCTCCTCGTCACCCTCCCGCAGCCCGGGCAAGGCCACCACCACGTCCGGTTCCACCTGCCTGATGGCCTCGAGCAGCTGATGCCGGTCCCGCGCCGCGGCCACCACGCGTGGACCCGGTCCGATCGAGGAAGTGCATGACCTCCTCGGCCACCTCGTCGCCCTCGACGGCCAGCACGATCCTGGACAGCTTCTCCATCCACGCTCCATCCGGCATCAGGGGGAAGCCACGGGGAAGTGGTTCATCACACGAACGAACTCAGCCGGGGGAGGCTTTCGGGAGGGAGCACCGGTCCGATGCGCAGGCCGCAGCGTACGTGAGCCCATCGAGCCAGGCAATCGCCAAGGCGGCGGAATCTTCGGCGGCGTCGGCGGGCGGATCGGCCGCCTACCGGCGGATGGATCACCCCACGCTCGGGGGAGGG
>DASQQQ010000107.1:0-4696 GCA_035643355.1 Actinomycetota bacterium
CAGCCGAGCCGCTTCCAGGGCGGTTCGAGCCAGGACCTCGCACCGGGCGGCCGCGCTCCCCTGCTCGGTGGCGAGCTCCAGCGCCCGCTCGAAGCGACGACGCATCCCCGCCGCATCGCCGCTTGCCGCGTCGGCCACCCCGCGCCACATCTCCAGCAGGCGCGCTCGGAGCGGCGTGGGGCTCTGCGTCGCGGCCGCCGCGGCCCGGTCCAACCATCCGCAGGCCGCCTCCACCTCACCCAGGTCGAGCAGGGCCAGGGCCGTGCCGCCCGCCGCCAGGAACTCGAGGGCCCGGTCGCCGATCACCCGGGCCAGCCGGTACGCCTCCTCCCCCCGGGTGACCGCCAGGTCCGGGATCACCTTGGCCCGGGCGAACACGTGCGCCCCGTAGACCATCTGTGCCTCCGCCAACGCCCGCTCGCTCTCCTTGGCCATCGTCTTCATCCGCGAGGCCAGCCGGCGGATCTCCTCGATGTGTCGCGCGGCGCCCGAGCCCATGTGGATGTCCGGCGCCCAGTGGACGTAGGCCAGGGCGATGATGGTGGACATCGCCCCGGGCCGGTCCCCCACCTCCTCGAACAAGCGCAGGGCTCGCTCCAGCTTCTCGTTCGCGCTCGGCAGGAACAGCTCGAGCGGCGTGCCCGCCGCGACGTCGGGCAGGGTCTCCCCGGACGTGAGCCGACCCAGGTACTCGTAGAGCCGGCCGGCCTGGACCTCGCCCACGAACCAGCTGCGGACCCGTCCCAGGTCGATCACGCCGAGCTCGCGCAGGGCGTTCGCCGTGGCTCCTCGGTCCCCCAGCTCCTCGGACAGCACCACCGCTCGCTGATACGCCTCCTCGGCCCCGTCCATGTCGACCTCGATCTCGGGTGGTGTGAAGGTCTCACCAAGGGGGGCACGGAGCAGGGCCTGACCGAGCTCCAGGCAGGCGGCCATCTCGGCGGGACGGTCGGCCCGCTCCTCGGCCAGCGACCGGACCCCTCGAGCGATCTGGGCCGCCTGGTCGTGCTGCTCGGCCAGGCGGAGCGCGGCCGCACGCCGGAGCTGGACCTCGAGCTCCAGGTGCGAGTCCCCGAGCGCCTCCGCCAGGGCCGACAGCTCCGCCAGCCCTTGCAGGCGATCCTCCGGGCGACGGAGCATCTCCAGGGCTTGGTCCCGAGCCTGGAGCAGCGCCACCCGGTCCTGGGCCGCGGAGGCGGTAGGCAGCGCGAGCTCCACCACCCGGAGCACCTCGTCGGGCGCGTTCGAGCCCAGCGCGTTCGTGGCGGCCTCCAGCGAGAAGCGCACGCAGACCGCAGCATCGCCGGCCGCCCGCGCGTGGTGGGCCAGCAGCGGGAGGCTCTCCACCGAGGGCTCGCCGGCGGTAAGCATCGCCACGATGGCCTCGTGGACGGCGCGACGGCGGGCGGCGGTGAGCGTCCCGGCAGCGAACTCGCGCACCTGCTCGTGCGCGAAGCTGAAGTCGGCCGCCGAGTCGGCCGGGTGCTGCAGCAGCAGCCCGGCCAGGGCCGCCGGACGCAGCAGCTCGGCCAGGGATTGGAGGTCGGGCTCGCCCGCCTCTCCCACGCGGACCATCACCTCGCCCAGGTCCTTCAAGCTGAACCGGCGCCCCAGCACGGCCGCGAGCGCCAGGGCCTGCTTCGTGTCCTCGGGCAGGTGCGCCGCTCGCCGCGAGATGAGCGTCTTGACCGCCGAGGGCAGCAGGCGCTCGGCGTTCTTGGCCAGGGTCCACTTCCCGTCGATCTGCTGGACCATCCCGGCGTCGCGGTAGGCGCGAGCCAGCTCCTCGAGGATGAACGGGACGCCCTCGGCCTGCGCGTGGACGGTGGCGGCGCTCGAGCCCTCCACCGGGCCGCCCAGGACCTGCTGGAGCATCTCCGATGCCTCCGCGGGGCTGAACCGCGCGAGCTTCAGCCTCCGCACCAGCCCCAGGCGCTCCATGTCGGCCACCAACGTCACGGCCTCGTGCACCAGGGCGAACTCGTCGGGCCGGAGCGCGAGCACCAGCAGGATGGGGCTGGTGGCGTCGGCCCGGACCACGTAGCGCAGGAGCCGGAGGCTGTCCTCGTCCACCCACTGCAGGTCGTCCACCAGCAGGACGAGCGGGCGCTCCGCCGCCAAGCTCCGGAGGGCGATCGCGGCCAGATCGCAGGTCCGCAGCAGCTTCTGATCGGCGGGGAGGGTCTCGAGCCCCGCCTCGTCCCGCCCCGACAGGATGTCGAGGCTCCGGCGGAGGTCGTCCTCGGCCGGCGTCCCCGACGCCGCATCGACGGCCTGGGGCGCGCCGAGGATGGAGCGGGCGAGCAGGAAGGGACCCCTGAGCTCCTCGTCCGCGGCCACGGCGATGGGGGTCGCCCCCTCCGCTCCGGCCAGCTCGTTCACCGCCAAGAGCAGCCGGGTCTTCCCGATGCCCGGCTCACCCTCCAGCGTGACCGCGGCCAGGCGGCCCGGTCGGGTATCGACCAGCTCCTGGCGGATCGCGGCCAGCTCCGTGGGCCTGCCGACCAGTGCGCCGCTGATCCGACGCATCTGCAGGCCGAGTGGCGAGTAGGGCTTAAGGGCCGTGTCCATGGCGCGGCCCATTGTGTCACGCGGGCGACGACTTCCGGCGGCCGGCTATCCGGGCTCGGTGTCCGGGCCGGTTATCCGGGCTCGGTGACCAGCGCGAGCGTGAAGCCGTCGTAGCCCTTGGTCCCGACGGTCTGGATCACCGTGGCGCTCACCCGCGGCTCCGCCGCCACCAGCTCGTGGAACCGACGCACCGCGAGGACGTTCGGGTCCTCACTGTCCGGATCGGCGACGGCGCCGCCCCGCACCACGTTGTCCGCCACGATCACCGAGCCGGCGCCCGCCAGGCGCAGCGACCACCCGAAGTAGTCCGGGTAACCGACCTTGTCCGCATCGATGAAGATCAGGTCGAACGGCCCGGTGCCCACGAGCTGGGGCAAGGTCTCCAGCGCCGGGCCCACCCGGATCTCCACCAGGCCGCTCACCCCGGCCCGGTCCAGGTTGGCCCGCGCCACCTCCGCATGCCGTGGATCGGCTTCCAGCGTGATCAAGGCGCCGTCGGGCGGCAGGGCCCGAGCCAGCCAGATCGCGCTGTACCCACCCAGGGTCCCCAGCTCCAGGATCCTGCGGGCCTCCGTCGCGCGCGCCAGCAGGTGCAGCAGCTTGCCCTGCGTGGGCGTGACCTGGATCGACGGCAGGCCGGCCGCCTCGCTGTCCCGGAGCGCGGCCTCCAGGACCCGGTCCGCCGGAGCGAACAGCTCCCTGAGGTACCGGTCCACGTCCTCCCACCGCTCGTCACCCGTCATGGTGCTCCTCTCTGCTCGCTGCAGCGGCTGCCGGCGGAACCCTCACCGTGCGCCCACCAGGAACCAGGTGGACATGGGACCCTTGCCCTTGACCTCCACGGTGCCCCGAGGCTCCAGCACGAAGCACGGCTCGAGCGCCGACGCCACCCGCTCGGTGACCTGGATCCGGCCCGGGATCCCCTGGCTCTCCATCCTGCTCGCCGTGTTCACGGTGTCGCCCCACAGGTCGTAGATGAATCTGCTCCGGCCGATCACCCCGGCCACCACGGGACCGGTGTCGATGCCGATGCGCAGCTCGAGGCCCCCGATCGCTCGGACCGCCGGCGTCATGGCCAGCGCCATCCCCGCCACGGCCTCCAGATGATCCTGGCGCGGGACCGGGATGCCGCCCGCCACCATGTACGCGTCCCCGATCGTCTTGATCTTCTCCAGCCCGTGCTCGTGCGCCAGCCCATCGAAGGTGGTGAACACCTCGTCGAGCAGACGGACCACCTCCTCGGGGCGGGCACCGGCCGATCGCGGGGTGAAGTCCACGATGTCGGCGAACAGCACGGTGGCCTGCTCGAACCGATCCGCGATGACCCCGTGGTGCTCCTTCAGCCGCTCGGCCACCGGGGCCGGCAGCACGTTCAGTAACAGGCGCTCCGAGCGCTCGCGCTCGCGCTCCCGCTCCCGCACGAAGTACTGGAGCAAGAGGTACGCGGTGAGCGAGACGCCGATCACGTCAGCCACGAAGAACGCCGCTCTGGTACTCGCGGGGATCGAGACGGGCTCCAGGACCCGGTCCAGGGGACCCGAGGCCACCACCAGGGCCACGAAGCCCGCGAACCACGGCCAGGCCTGACGAGTGCCGGCGAACATCAGGGCCCCGAGCGGCGAGCTCAGGGCCCACAGCGCCACGGCACCGGAGGGCACGAACCCCCCCAGCGTCCACTGCAGCAGGAAGGGGAAGACCAGCATGATGGCCAGCTGCGCGGTGCGGAAGCCCCCGTACCGCTTGGTCCTGGCGAACACCGCCAGGGACACCAGGGAGACGAGCTGGTACGCGAGCGGGATCGCCGCGGCCCTGGGCAGCCCCAGGGTGAAGTAGTAGGTGGTCCACCCGGTGGATAGCACCGTGATCAGGCTGGTCGAGAGGGTGAGCGTCGCCTTGCGCACGCGCTCGTCGGCATCGTCCCCGGGCCGGAACCCGATCGAGGCGAGCCGCCTGACCGGTCCGGATCGAACGGGTCCATCGCTCACGCGCAGACTCTAGCCGGAGCCCGACCCCGGGGCGTCGGTTGAGGGGTGGACCGCGCACACGCTAGCGTGCAACGCGATGGGGGACTTCGGCATCGGCTCGTGGATCGGTCGCCGTGCCCGCATCGATCCGGCCCGGACCG
>DASQQQ010000108.1:0-15175 GCA_035643355.1 Actinomycetota bacterium
GGCGGCCGGCGCGGCTCGCCAGGTCCTCTCCACGGAGCCGCCGATCCCCTGATGCAGCCGTTACCGCCGGCGCACACGGGCGGTACGGTTGGGTTGCCATGGCTGAGCGACTGACCGCCCTGGACGCGTCGTTCCTGTACCTGGAGACGCCCCAGATGCACATGCACGTGGCGGGCCTCACGATCCTCGATCCGTCCACGCGGCCAGATGGGCGGCTCCCACTCGACGATGTCCGCCGGCTGCTTGCTTCCCGGCTCCACCTAGCCCCTCGCCTGCGTCAGCGTGTGGTGATGGTGCCGGGCAACCTCGGGCTTCCCCTGTGGGTCGACGACGCAAGCTTCGATCTGGACTTCCACCTCCGGCGGGCGGCGTTACCATCGCCGGGCGGCCGGCCGGAGCTGACCGAGTACGTGCAGCGCTCGATCTCCCGCCCCCTCGACCGGACCAAGCCGTTGTGGGAGCTCCACGTGATCGAAGGCCTCGAGGACGGGCACGTCGCCACGCTGTTCAAGGCCCATCACGCCATGATCGACGGGATCTCCGGGATGCAGCTCTCCGCGGCGGTCTACGATCTGCAGCCCGTGCCGCCGGAGCCTTCCCGCCGGCCCCGATGGGTGCCCGAGCCCACGCCGTCGCCCCCGGACCTGATCCGCGGCGCGATCCAGGAGCAGCTGACGCATCCATTCCGAGCGGTGACCGAGGCCGCCGACCGGGTCGCACGGTCACCGGCCGTGGCGGCCCTCGGGCTGTCGGTGGTGGCGACGGGCGTCCGGAGCCTGGTCGACATGGGCAGCCGGCCGCCCTCGTCGCTGGACGTCCCCATCGGCCCGAACCGGCGATTCGCCATGACCGAGGCATCGCTGGAGCGGTACAAGGCGATCAAGGACGCGCTGGGTGGAACCGTCAACGACGTCGTGCTGGCCGTCGTGGCCGGCGCCCTGCACCGGCTGCTCCGTGCCCGGGGGGAGGCCACCCGGGGACGGAGCGTTCGGGCCCTGGTTCCGGTCTCGGTCCGGCACGCGGGGGACGTGGGGTTCGGCAACCGGGTGGCCCCGGCCTTCCTGAACCTCCCGGTAGGCAGGATGTCGCCCGGCACTCGGTTGGCTCGGATCCGGGAGGGCACCCACCGCCTGAAGAGCTCGACGATGGCCATGAGCGCGGATGCGATCATCGGTCTCGGCGCCTACGCCCCCGGGGGCATGCTCGCGGCGGCAGCCCGGCTGGCTTCGTACGCGCCCGTCTTCAACCTGGTGGTCTCCAACGTCCCGGGCCCGCAGCAACCCATGTACATGGCGGGAGCCAAGCTGTTGGCCAACTACCCGGCCATGCCGATCGGACGCAGCTCGGCGCTGTCCGTGGCGTGCACCTCGCTCGGGGGCACGATGGCGTTCGGGCTGACCGGCGATCGGGACGGGATGCCCGACCTGGATGACCTGGCGGGGGCCCTCGCCGAGGCGTTGGGCGAGATGGCGAAAGCTGCCGCCGTCCAGGGATCCGCTAGCGCGCCGGCCGCGGTGGGGGGATCTCGTCGAGCCAGTCCTCGACGGCCCGGACCCAGCGGTCCGGGGCCTCGATCATCGGGACGTGACCGACCCCGGGCAGGAGCCTGACCATCCAGTTCGGGTGGTGCTCGATCTCGGCCTGCGCGAACGCCACGGGGACCAGGCGGTCGCCGTAGCCGTGGATCACCAGCACCGGCGCCTTCACCGACTCGATGATCCGCCGGGCCAACTCGCCGCGACGACCCAGCGAAAGGAGCGATCGAGCGGCCTCCAGGAAGGCGGGGCCGATATCTGGATCGGGCTGGCGCTCCTCGAGCAGGTCGATGTGGGCGCGGATCAGCTCTTCCGGCACGGTGCTCGGATCCTCCGTGATGATCCGGAAGCTGAAGCGGACGATCCGCTCGGCCGAGAGCCCCCCGAACCGGCGCCGCATGGTCCATTCCCCGACCCCGGGGGCGCGGTACAAGGCGAATCCCGTCACCACGAGCGGATGGGGGAGGCCGCCCCGAGCCCATGGGAAGACCGATGCGGTGAGGACGACGCCGTCGACGGACGCGGGTTCGTATGCAGCCTGGAGCATGGCCACCGCGCCGCCCATCGAGTTGCCCACCACGACGGCGGGGGCTTGGACGATCTCGTCGATGAACCGCGCCAGCAGCACCTGGTTGGCCGATAGGCGACTGCTCCGCCCCGCGCGCGGGGTACGCCCGAACCCGGCCAGATCCACCGCCAGGACCCGACCGTGCTCAGCGAGCCGCTGGCCCACCAGCGCCCAGGACAGGTGCGAGCCTCCCAGCCCATGGACCAGGAGGAACGTCCGCTCGAGCGGCCCGTCCCACTCCAGGTAGTGAACCGGACCATCGAGGTCGACGAAGCGACCGGGAGGGAGGTCGAGGTTGGTGCTACTCATGGCTCGAGCCAGCGTACCGTTCCCTCCGCGAGCCGCGGGCCCGGGGCACCGAGCGTGGAGGATCGCTGCGATGCACTTCAGCGCCGGATCCTCCGGGGGCGCCGAGCGACGAGGTGACGCCGTCGTCACGAAGTAGCCACCGGACCCCAACCGGTCCCTAACCGTGGTCCGACCGTTCCGCAACCGTGCGTGGGAATGCTGTGCGAGCCATGGCCCTTCGCGCAGGGGAACCGGAACGGGTCGGGGCCCCCTCGGTGCCGTCGTACGAGGGGTTCGACTACCAGGCGTTCTGGCGGGATCCGGGACGGAGGCACCTGGATGAGGCCGAGCGCCGCGTGGTTGGTCGGCTCCTCCCCGCCACCGGACGACGGATCCTGGACGTGGGCTGCGGCTACGGTCGTCTGACCGGCTCGTACGTGGACCGGTTCGACGAGGTGGTCCTGCTCGACGCCGCCTGGTCGCTGCTGGAACAAGCGCGCGACCGGTGGGGCGGGCGGGTCCGTCTGATCGCGGCGGACCTGCACGCCTTGCCGTTGGCGCCAGGCTCGTTCGATGCGGCGGTACTGGTGCGGGTGCTGCATCACTTCCACGACCCCGTCTCGGTGCTCCGCCACGTGCGCCGGGCCCTGACCAGCGAGGCGACCCTGGTGTTCAGCGTGGGGAACAAGCGCAACCCCAGGAGGGTGGGGCGCTACCTGCTGGACCGGTCTCGCCCGAACCCGTTCGGCCTGGGGCTCGAGCCCTACGGATCGTCGTCGTTCGGCTGGCATCCCAGGGACGTGGAGCGGCTGCCCCGGGAGGCGGGGCTCTCGCTGGGGCCCGTGCTCGGGCTGGGGGTCCTGGACAAGGTGGCCGGCAGGGTCGGGGCGTTGGCCGACGCCGTGCCCCCGGGCGACATGCTTTCGGGACCGCTTGGTCGGCTCGGGATCGCCCCCGTTCTGTTCGCCGCGGCCAACCCCCTCGGTCCCGGACCTGCCCCGGAGGAAGTGGGTCGCTGGCTGCGATGTCCCATCTGCCAGCGCGGCCTCGATGGCCCCGGATCCGAGGGCGGTGGCTATCGGTGCGCATCGTGCCGCCGCCGGTACCCCGTGAGGGGCGGCATCGCCGACTTCCGGCTCTGAGCCGGCTGGCCTCGCTCCTCGGCGGTGATGGCTACACTTCCCCGCATGGCCAAGGTCAGCCTCCGCGCACCGCTCCGAGAACGGGCCGGGGGACAGCGATCGGTCGACGCCGAGGGCGAGACCGTCGTCCAGGTACTGCGTTCCCTCGAGCGGCTCCACCCCCGGCTGGCGGGATGGATCCTGGACGAGCGCGGGACGCTCAGGGAGCACGTGGGGGTGTTCGTGAACGGCGAGAAGGCGGCGGCGACGACTCGCGTGCAGGAGGGCGACACGATGCACATCGTGCCGTCGATCTCCGGCGGCGCCCAGGACACGGAGCTCTTGGTGGGCACGCGCAAGGGCCTGTTCGTGCTCCGGGGTGGTCGCGGTGGAACGATGTCGATCGCCGCCCGCGCGTTCAAGGGCAGCACGGTCGAGTATGCGGTCAGGGATCCTCGGACCGGCCGGTACCTCGCCTCGGTAACCCACGGCCAGTTCGGCCCCAGGCTGTTCGTGAGCGACGATCCGACCGAGGACTGGGAGCAGGCCCAGGGGCCGAGCTTCCCGGAGGATGCCGATACGGCCGTCGAGCGCATCTGGATCGTCCAGCCGGGCGAGAGCGACGGTCTGCTCTGGGCGGGGGTGGCCCCCGCGGGGCTGTTCTGCAGCGAGGACGGGGGTCTGACGTGGGCCTTGAACCGGGGCATGTGGGATCAGCCCGATCGTCCCTCCTGGCAGCCGGGCGCCGGGGGCCTCGCCCTGCATTCGATCTGCCCCTGGCCCGGCGACCCCGACCGGCTGGCTATCGGCATCTCGGCTGCGGGCGTCTGGGTCACGGAGGACGGAGGGAACAGCTGGCAGCGCTCCAACGCGGGTCTGGTCGCCCGGTACCTGCCCGAGGAGGTTCGTCCCACCTCCACCGACCTCTGTGTGCACAACATGCACCGTGCGCCGCTGCGGCCGGAGCGTCTGTTCCTGCAGTTCCACGGCGGCGTCTACCGCTCGGACGATGCCGGGAGGTCGTGGATCGACATCGCTGGGGGGCTTCCCTCCGACTTCGGCTTCCCTCTGGCGATCGACCCGCACGACCCGGACCGGGCCTTTGTGATCCCGTTGATCGCGGACCGGGACCGGGTGACGCCGGACGGGCGGGTCCGGGTGTTCGAGACGGGTGATGCCGGCACGACCTGGGAGGCTCTGGACACCGGGTTGCCGCAGCAGGAGGCGTACCTGACGATCCTGCGCCAGGCCTTCGCTCAGGACGGACAGGACCCGCTCGGCCTGTACTTCGGGGCCACCTCGGGCGAGGTGTTCGGGTCGGTCGACCGCGGCGCGACCTGGCGGGTGGTGGCACCTCACCTGGCTCCCGTGTCCTCGGTCCGGGTGGCTCGGTAGACGGGCCCGGACGGCCCCGACGTAGCATCGATCCATGGGGTCTGCGACCCGGCCTCGCCTTTCGGACGCCCTCGGCGGTCTACCCACCCCCCGTCCCGGACGCCGCGGGGATCCGGGGATGTTCGGGCCTGGTTCCGCGGCATGGCGCATCGGCGGAGAGCGCCTGGTCACCGTGGTGGGTGGGGGACGGGCCCTGCTCATGCAGATCGCTCATCCACTGGTGGCCGCGGGGGTGGCCGATCACAGCGACTTCGAGGCCGATCCCTTCGCGCGGCTGTGGCGGACGATCGGCGTGGTGTTGGATGTGGTGTTCGGGGACCACGACCAGGCCGCCGCGGCCGCGGAGCGCGTGAACCGGATCCATGCCGAGGTGGTGGGCGAACGGGACGGCTCCCCGTACCGAGCCCTCGAGCCTGAGCTCTTGCTGTGGGTCCATGCCACGCTCGTGGACACGGCCTTGGTCACGTACGCGCGGTTCGTCCGCCCGGTGGCTCCGGCCGAGGGCGACCGCTACTACCAGGAGATGAAGCGGTCCGCCGCCCTGTTCCGGGTCCCCGACGACATCCTTCCCCCTGACCTGCCGGCGTTCCGACGGTACCTGCGCACGGAGATCTCCCGGTTGCGTGTGGGTGAGGAAGCACGCCGCCTGGCGGGCGGGATCCTGGACCCACCGTTGCCATGGCCCCTGGCGCCCGCCGGGTACCTGCTCCGCCAGGCCACGATCGGCCTGCTCCCCGCCCGGCTGCGGAGCGCGTTCGGCTTCTGCTGGACCGAGAACCGTGAGCGCGTTCTCAGGGCATCGGCCTGGATCATCAGGCGAACCTTGCCGCTGCTACCGGCGAACATCGTGCGGTGGCCGCACGTGCGGGCCTCCCAAGCTCGCTCCGAGCTGAGCGAGCGGGAATAGCGGAGACGTTCACGATGTCTCAACATATGTCGGCCTTTACAAAACCCGAGGCCGTGGGTACCATCCGCAGCGAGGGGCCTGGGGCGGCCAGTTCTTGTGCGCCCGGGGTTCAACGTACGTCGTAAGGTCCCGAACCCTCGAGCTGAGGCAGGCACGCCTCGGATCGGGGGCTCGAGGGGAGAGTGAAAAAGCAGATGCCAGAACCCGCACGACCGCTCGGCACGGACGACGCCGACGACCTCCGGCTGTACCTGGAGGCCGCCGCGCGTGAGCCCCTCCTGACCAAGGAGGAGGAGGTCGAGCTCGCCATCATCATCGAGCACGGCAAGGAGGCGGAAGAGAAGCTCCGCTCCGGTCGGCTGCGCTCGGAGAAGTCCATCATGAAGGCGCGTCAGGCCGTCAAGAAGGCGGAGGCGGCGCGCCAGCGCTTCATCATGGCGAACCTCCGGTTGGTGGTGTCGGTCGCTCGGAAGTACCAGGGACAGGGGCTCCCCCTCCTGGACCTGATCCAAGAGGGGAACATCGGCCTGATGCGCGCCGTCGAGCTGTTCGACTGGCGCCGGGGATTCAAGTTCTCGACCTACGCCACCTGGTGGATCCGGCAGGGCATCACCCGGGCCATCGCCGACCGGTCGCGTTCCATCCGGCTGCCGGTCCACATCCACGACCGACTGCGCAAGCTGAACCGCACCCGGTTCCAGTTCGCCCAGAGCATGGGTCGGGAACCCTCGCGCGACGAGCTCGCCAAGGCCCTGGACACCACGGTGGAGGAGATCGACGATCTCACCGAGATGGGTCGGCGCGAGCCGCTGTCCCTGCAGTCTCCGGTGGGCGAGGACACCGAGCTGGGCGACCTGATCGAGGAGGTCGACTCGGACGCCGCGTTCAACGAGGTCGAGGACCAGCTGGTTCGCGAGGAGATCGGCGACGCGGTCGAGCGTGTGCTCGACGAGCGCGAGCGCCACGTGATCGCCCTGCGGTACGGACTCGAGAACGGGCAGCCCCTTTCGCTGCGCGAGACCGGCAAGGTGCTCGGGCTGTCCGGGGAGCGGGTCCGGCTGATCGAGCGCGAGGCGCTGCGCAAGCTGCGGGATTCCAACCTGATCTCTGCCGTCACCGTGGTGTGAGGGCCGAGCGCCCGAACGACCGGTCAACCCTTCAGCACGCCCAGGGGGCGCAGCCGTGCGACCCGCCGAGCGAGCCCGGCCCCCTCGCAGGTCCTGACGACGTCCTCGACGTCCTTGTACGCGAACGGTGCCTCCTCGGCCAGTCCCTTGAGAGAGCCGGCCCGAACCGCGATGCCCTCGCGCATGAGCTGCGTCCGGAGGTCCTTCCCCTGGATCTCCTTCAGCGCGGCGTGTCGGCTCATCCGTCGACCGGCCCCATGGCATGTCGAATGGAAGGCGCCGCTGCCCGGCAGGCCTGCCAGCACGTAGGAGGCCGTGCCCATCGAACCCGGGATCAGCACCGGCTGCCCGAACCGCCGCAGGTCGGGGGGCAGGCGCTCGTCGCCCGGGGGAAGGGCCAGGGTGGCCCCCTTCCGCTGCACGCACACCAGCCGTTCGCGGCCGTCCATCCGGTGACGCTCGAGCTTGGCCAGGTTGTGGGACACGTCGTACAGGAGCCGAAGGGACCGGGTCCCGAGCACCTGATCGAACGACCTGCGGACGGTCTCCGTCAGCAGCTGGCGGTTGGCGCGCCCGTAGTTGGTGGCGGCGGCCATCGCGCCCAGGTACGCGCGCCCCTCGGGCGAGTCCACCGGGGCGCACGAGAGCTGGCGATCGGGGACGTCGATCCCGTACCTGGGCATCACGCGCTCCATGGTGCGCACGTGGTCGGTGCAGACCTGGTGGCCCAGGCCGCGCGAGCCGCAGTGGATCATCACGCAGACCAGCCCCTGTCGCAGGCCGAAGCCACGGGCCAGCTCGGGGTCGACGATGCGGTCCACCGCCTGCACCTCGAGGAAGTGGTTTCCCGATCCCAGGCTGCCCACCTGGCTCAGCCCGCGCTGCCGAGCGTGGGCAGATACCTGGCCCGGGTCTGCGTCGGGCAGCCGGCCCTGGTCCTCGCAGCGCTCGAGGTCGCGCTCCTCGCCGTGCCCTTCGGCCACGGCGAACCGGGCGCCCTCCACCAGCAATCCCTGCAGCTCCCGCTCCGAACGCAGGCGCCAGACGCCCCCTTCGCCGGTCCCCTTGGGGACGCTCCCCTCGAGGGCGCTCATCAGCCGGTCCAACCCCGGCCGCACCTCGGCCTCCTCGAGCTCGGAGACCAGCAGGCGGACGCCGCAGGAGATGTCGAAGCCCACGCCGCCGGGCGAGACCACGCCACCGGCCCCCACGTCGGTGGCGGCGACGGCACCGATCGGGAACCCGTAGCCCAGGTGGATGTCGGGCATCCCGAACGAGGCCTGCACGATGCCCGGCAGGCCGGCCACGTTCGCGAGCTGGCTCAGCGAGCGGTCGCTCAGGATCGCCGTGATCAGGGTCTCTGAGGCGAACACCACACCGGGCACGCGCATCGCGTCCCTCGGTCGGATCGTCCATCGGAACGGTTCCTGGCGGGTGAGCTGGAACCGGCCGTCCGTGGACCTGCGGGTCGCAGGCTGCGCCGGCAAGGTGCACTTCCTCCGTCCGACCGTAGCACGGTGCCGAGGCGGGGGGCGGTGCCTGCGGGGCTGGTGACCGCACCGGCGCGATCATCCCTCGGCCATCGTTCGGGCGATCTGCACCTGATGCGCGATCGCGTGCATCACCCGGTCCGTGAACATCAAGACGGCGTTCGCGGACAAGCCGTCCACCCCGGGATCCAGCGGAGGGCCGTACGCCACCACGATTGTCGGGCGCCACGGCCGATGGGCGTGCAGGCCGGCGCGCGGCCAACGATGCTGAGTGCCCCAGATCCCGACGGGGACCACGGGCGCCCCCGTCGGGATCGCCAGCCGAGCCAGGCCCGAGCGGCCCCGCTGGAGGACGTCGGGGTCGGGGTTCACCCTACCCTCCGGGAAGATGCCGGCGAGCGCGCCCCGCCGGATCGTCCGGATCGCCTCGCCCAACGCATCCTCGTCGCCGGCTCCCCGGTGGAGCGGGATCTGGCGATAGAGGCGGAGCGCCCATCGGAACTGCGGTTTGGCGAAGAACTCGGCCGCGGCCAGGAACCGCGTCATGCGGCGGGCCCGCTCGCCGGTGACCAGGCCCAGGGCGATGCCGTCCAGCGAGCTCACGTGGTTGCCCGCCAGGATGGCCGGTCCGGAGGCCGGGACGTGCTCCGTCCCCGTGGCGCGCAGGCGGAAGAAGATACGGGCCACGGCCCCCACGACCACGATCCCGACGCGCCACCAGACGTTCAGGTCGCCCCGCGCTCGCCCCCCCACGCCGCGGATGCTAGCGGTCCCTCCGTATACTGGCCCGCCGTGGACGCCCGGGAGCTCCGACGGATCGCCGCCGACCGCTTCGACGATCTGGTGGACGCGCTGCGGGAGATGGTGGACATCGACTCGGGCTCGTACACGCCGGAGGGCGTCAACCGGATCGCCGATCTCTGCCAGGCCCGGTTCGAAGCGGACGGATGGTCGGTCCGGAGGATCCCCCACCGTCCCGACGAGGGGCAGGCACAGCTGGGCGACCTGGTGGTGGGTCGCCTGGATGGCTCGGGCGGACCGAGGATCCTCATGATCGGGCACACGGACACGGTCTTCGATCCCGGGACGGCCGCCGACCGACCGTTCACCACGCATGGGGAGCGAGCCACCGGGCCCGGGGTCTCGGACATGAAGAGCGGGCTGGTGCTCGGGTTCTTCGCGGTGGAGGTGCTGCGGGAGGTGGGCTTCGAGCGCTTCGGCTCCATCACCTACCTCTGCAACCCGGACGAGGAGATCGGCTCCCCGTTCTCCCGCCCCCACATCGAGGAGGCTGCGACCGACGCCGATGCCGCCCTGGTCCTGGAGAGCGGCCGCGAGAACGGTGGCATCGTCTCGGCCCGCAAGGGCGTGTCGGACTATCGGATCGAGGTCGTGGGCCGCGCTGCTCACGCGGGGGTGGAGCCACACAAGGGGCGGAGCGCCGTTCTCGAGGCGGCCCATAAGATCGTTGCGCTGCACGCGCTGAACGGCCGGTGGTCGGGAGTCACCGTGAACGCGGGCATCGTGCACGGCGGCACGCGGACCAACGTGGTGGCCGAGCGATGCGTGGTCGAGGTCGACCTCCGGTCGCCCGCGGAAGCCTCGCTGCGGGAGGCCGAAGCCGCCGTCGAGGAGATCGCCGCCACCCACACGGTTCCCGACGTGACCGTGGAGGTCTCGGCGGGGAAGTGGCACCGGCCCATGGAGCGGAGCGAGGCCGTCGCACGGCTGGCGAAGGTGGCCGCCGAAGTCGGCCGCGAGCTGGGCCTGGAGCTGCACGAGGCCTCCACGGGCGGAGCCTCCGACGCGAACACCACCGCCGGGCATGGTGTCCCGACCCTGGACGGCCTGGGCCCGGTGGGCGGGTCCGCCCACGCTCCACAGGAGTGGATGGATCTGAGGTCGGTCGTTCCTCGGATGGCGCTGCTGGCCGGGATAATCTCCAAGCTGGGGAGCCGGCCACCGAGGGGTTGAGGAGCGCTGGCCATGGACATCAGCACGGTGACGTTCGACAAGCCGGACGACGTGAACCTCATCCTGGGGCAGTCGCACTTCATCAAGACCGTCGAGGATCTCCACGAGGCGCTGGTGCAGTCCGCGCCCGGCTTGCGGTTCGGTATCGCGTTCTCCGAGTCGAGCGGCCCTCGGCTGATCCGACGGAGCGGCAACGACGAGGAGCTGATCGCGTTGGCCGTTCGCAACGCCGAAGCGATCGGGGCCGGGCACTCGTTCGTGGTCCTTCTGCGCGAGGGGTTCCCGATCAACGTCCTGAACGCGGTCAAGATGCTCCCCGAGGTGTGCCGGATCTATGCTGCGACGGCGAACCGGTTGGAGGTCGTGGTGGCTCAGACCGAAGGGGGACGGGGGATCCTGGGGGTGATCGACGGGGGGAGCCCGCTCGGCGTGGAGACCGAGGAGGACGTCGTGGAGCGCAAGGCCCTGCTCCGTCGGTTCGGGTACAAGCTGTGAGGCGGCGTTGAGCACCCAGGTGAGGATCCCGTCCGGCCTCATCAAGGCCGTGATCGGCGCAGAGGCCGCGGCGCGGCACCTGGGTCGCGCCGTGCCGGCGATCGTCTACGTCGACGCGAACGACGAGGACGGCACCAACGTGTTCACCAGTGAGCAGGCGACCGCCATCCTCGGGTACGAGGCGGAGGGCTGGAGGATCGACCGGGACGGGTGGATGTCGCTGGTCCACGAGGAGGACCGCCCCAGCGTCCTGGAGGAATACCGCCGATCGCGAACCGAGGCTCGGGCGTTCGGCGCCGCGTACCGGCTGCGGGCCTCCGACGGGTCCTACCGGTGGTTCCGGGACGAAGCCGTTCCGCTCGCCGCGGAGGGCGGAGCGCCCCTGTGTTGGCGGGGGGTCATGCTGGACGTCACCGGGGAGGCGCAGGCGGGGCAGCGCCTGGCCCAGAGCGAGGATGCCCTCCGCAGGACGCTGGAGGAACGGCGGACCCTGCTGGCCAGGCTCGAGGAGTCTCTGGAGGAGGAGCGGCGCAGGATCGCCTCCGACCTGCACGACGATCCGATCCAGGTGATCAGCGCCGCGGACATGCAGCTCCAGGCCTTGGGAGCTCTGGCCGACGGCGATCCGGAGGTCCGGCGCGGGATCGACGAGGTCCATGAGACGTTGAAGCTCGCCGTCGACCGCCTGCGCCAGCTGCTGTCGGAGCTCCGGCCGGCGCCGCTGGGCCCGGAGGGCTTGGAGGCCACCCTGCGAGCCTTCCTCGAGGAGCTCCGCTTCCCGGTGCGCTGGAGCCTCGAGGTCCGCTTGAACGCGGACCCGCCCGCGGACATCGGAGCCGTGCTCTTCCGGATCGCTCAGGAGGCCATCACGAACGCCGGCAAGCATGCGCGGGCGGAGCGGCTGCGGGTGTCCGTCTCGTCCAGGGACGGGGGGATCGAGCTCGCGGTGACCGACGACGGGAGCGGGTTCGATCGGCAGCAGTCGGGGACGTCGGCACCCGGGCACATCGGCCTGGCAACCATGGCGGAGCGGGCCGAGCTCGCGGGCGGCTGGTGCACGGTGAAGAGCAGTTCCGGAGGGGGGACCTCCGTGCGGGCATGGGTCCCGCTTCCCTCCGCCGAGCTTCGCTGATCGACCTCACGTCGTGGCACCCACGCCCCGCCGTGCCTGGAGGGACAGTCCCGTCTCCGGGTCGAAGAAGTGGAACCGGCGGGGGTCCAGCGACAGACGGACCGATGATCCGGGACGAGCGGTGGTCCGGGCATCGACCCGTGCGCAGAAGATCGCCCGGGTCCCGTCCGCCACGAGAGGGATCGGGGCGTCCTCGGCAGCCTGATCGGCCGCGGCCAGCGTCTCCTCCGTGGCGATGGGGGGCGCGTCGACCGTGAACAGCACGTTGACCTCCGAGCCGAGCTCCTCGGTGACGTCGGCCGTGACCTCGATCGACGGGAGGTCGGGGTTCGACCAGACGGCCGTGTCCTCCAGGTCGGACGGCCGGATCCCCAGGATCAGGGAGCGTCCGGCCTCCGGGCCGAGGTCGAGGTCCGCCGGCACGGGGACGCGGTACCCGGCGAAGGAAACCGTGGTCCCCTCCACCCGCGCCTCCACCAGGTTCATCGGGGGTGAGCCGATGAAGGCGGCCACGAACAGGTTCGCGGGGTGGTTGTAGAGGTTCTGCGGCGTGTCGACCTGCTGCAGGACGCCATCGCGGAGCACGGCCACACGCTGGCCGAGGGTCATGGCCTCGACCTGATCGTGCGTGACGTACACGGTCGTGGTCCCCAGCCGCTCGTGGAGTCGGGCCAGCTCGGCGCGCATCTGCACCCGTAGCTTCGCGTCGAGGTTGGAGAGGGGTTCGTCCATCAGGAAGGCCTGCGGCTCCCGCACCATGGCCCGTCCCATGGCCACGCGTTGCCGCTGGCCCCCGGAGAGCTCTCCCGGCCGCCGGTGCAGCAGGGGCTCGAGCCCGAGGATCCGCGCGGCGTCCGCCACCCGCTCCTGCATCTCCCTCTTGCCGGTCCGACGGATCCGGAGGCCGAAGCCGAGGTTCTGCTCCACGGTCATGTGCGGATAGAGCGCGTAGTTCTGGAACACCATCGCGACGTCGCGCTCCTTCGGCGGGAGGTCCGTGACCTGCCGTTCGCCGATCACGACCTCGCCCGCGGTGACCTCTTCCAGGCCCGCCAGGATCCGTAGGATCGTCGACTTCCCGCATCCCGAGGGCCCCACCAGGACCATGAACTCGCCGTCGTCGATCCGCAGGGAGAGGTCGCTCACGGCGACCACGTCCGATCCGAAGACCTTCGTCACACCGTCCAGGACGATCTCCGCCATGTCGTGCCTCCTACCTCGATCGCTCGAGTCTCCGGATCAGCCGGTCGTGGGTCAAGGTGCTCCGCACGCGTGCCTTGATGGCCATCGATGCCCCGATACGGTCGAGCCCGAGCATGGCCGCACCCACCACGGGAGGAGCCGACACCACCGTCACTCGGACCGCCGGGCAGACCACACGGAGACCCTCCTCGATGCGGTCGAAGAAGGGTCCGAAGCGGTTGCGGAAGATGCCGCCACCGAGCACCACATCCACGTCGAGGGAGGCCATGCGGAGCCGCCGGATCGCCGCCCCGGCCATCAGCACCACCTCGTCGGCCTGCCGGTCCACGATGCTCCTGGCGACGGCGTCTCCTCGCTCGGCGGAGCGGAAGACGACCGGCGGCAGCTCGGCCAGGCGCTCCGGCTCCATCCGCCGGAAGTACAGACGCTCCATCACCTGCCGGGGCGCCCTGAGCCCGAAGTGGGCGGGCACGGCCGTGGCCAGCTCGGTCTTCGGTCCGCGGCCGTCGCGGGCGCGCAGGGCATGCCAGAGGGCCTCGCTGCCGACGTCCATCCCGCCACCCCAGTCGCCGGAGACCTCGCCGATGGCCGGGAACCGGTAGATGCGGCCGTTGGGCGCCACACCGGTGCAGTTCGTGCCGAACCCGCAGACGACCCCGACCCCCCAGTCGCGATCCGTGCCCGCCCGGAGCACGGCGAACGTGTCGTTGCGAAGGATGCTCTCGTCGCTGAACCCCGAGCGGGCCAGCCCTCTGAGGATCCGCCGGTCGTCCGCGGGGAGGTCCGCCCCCGCCAGGCAGTACACGCCGAGCTCGGCCAGGGGCGAGCCGTCGGCCCCGAGCGCGGCATCGTCGGCGGCCGCGTAGATCGCGGAGCGGATCGACTCCATGTGCAGGTCGTCGCCGGTCTGGTCCCACTTGGGATCGGGGATCCGGGCGGCGCCCAGGACCTCGCCGTGCCGGGACAGGATCGCCGCGTCCACCTTCGAACCGCCTCCATCGACGGCCAGCACGGCGGGCCGGCTCACGGCAGCTGCTCCGGCTCCAGCTGGTCCAGGGTGACGAACCGGACGTCGGAGGCCCGCAGGTCCTGGAGGATCAGCGGGAGCGCCCGGCCGGTCGGGCCGGGCCACGTGTGGAGCAGGACCACGGCGCCGTCACCGTGGGCGAGCGCACCGCGCACCGTGTCCCGCCGGACGGCTTCCGGCGTCCTGTCCGGCTCCCAGTCCTCGGCCGCGACGTTCCACGACACGTCCCGGTACCCGAGCCGCTCCAGGGCCGCCTGAACCCGGGGATCGTCGTGGCCGTCGTCGAAGGGGCAACGGAACCAGGGCCGGGGGTCGCAGCCGGTGGTCTCGGCGACCTCCGCCTGGCCTTCGACCACGTCCCGCTCCAGGCCCGCGTCCGAGAACAAGGTCATCCTCGCGTGGTACTTGGAATGCAGGCCGACCCGGTGGCCCTCGCTCCCGATCCGCCGGGCCAGGTCCGGATGGGCGGTCGCCCAGCGACCCTGGACGAAGAAGGTGACCCGGATCGATGCCTCGCCCAAAGCGTCGAGCAGCCGCTCCGCGTTGCCCGGCGGGCACAGGGGACGATCGGGGTGCTCGGCGTCGAGGGTGAGCGCGACCCGAGGGCCGTCACTCACGGGTGGTCACCTTGGATGCCCGCGTGTACTCGCCCGGCGTGCGCCCGTGGAGCACCGAGAGCTTCCACGAGAGGAGCTGGATCGGCACGATGGAGACGGCCGACATCAGGGCCCGATCCTGGTACCCGGTGGCGGCCGCGTGGGCGCCCTTCGGTGCCTCACCGTCGGGGGTGATGACCAGCACCGAGCTGCCGGCCTCCACCAGGTCTCGCGCCAGGCTGAGGTCCAGCCGGCGTGTCTCGGGCTCGGTGGCGAGCACGATCGCCGCCATGCCGGGGCCCGCGAGCTCGAGGGGA
>DASQQQ010000109.1:0-9672 GCA_035643355.1 Actinomycetota bacterium
CCCCCTCGAAGGGGACCGGCACGGCACCCGGCGTGGGACCATCGGCGACGGGCGGAGCCTCGGCGACGGGCGGGAGTCAGGCGGCCCGCCAACCACGGCACCTGCCCGCCCCACCCGACATCCGGCCCATCGCGGCGAACCCCCTGCCCCACGAGGGGCTCTGGCAGACCGTGGGACGGACGGCGGACGGCATCCCCACACTGCGCGTGGCCTTCCTGCGCCCCGACCCCGTCCACACCAGCCTCGTGGCCGGCGTGGCCTGGATGGACACGACGCTGCTGCGCGCGGCCCTGGTGGCCGGCACCCAGGTCCCCGGTGGCTCGGCCTGGCAGCAGGGCTGGGGCGCCGAGGTCCCCCGCAGCCGGCGCGGCTCGCTGGTGGCCACGTTCAACTCCGGGTTCCTGCTGAAGGACTCGCACGGGGGCTACTACGCGGACGGTCGGACCTACGCGCCGCTCGTCCCGGGCGGCGCCTCCGTGGTGGTGGACCGGGACGGAGCGATCACGGTCGGACGTTGGGGGGTGGACGTCCAGATGGGTCCGCAGGTGGCGTTCGTGCGGCAGAACCTGCAGCTGATCGTGAACCACGGCCGGCCGGTCCCCGGGCTGGCCACCGACTCCTACCAGCGGTGGGGAGCGACCCTCGGGAACGCGGTGATGGTCTGGCGCTCAGGGCTCGGCGTGACCACGGACGGGGCCCTGGTGTATGCGGCCGGCCCCGGGCTGTCGGTGCAGTCGCTGGCGGCGGTGCTGGCCCGCGCGGGAGCGGTCCGAGCCATGGAGCTGGACATCAACACCGACTGGGTCTCGTTCAACTACTACACCCAGAACCGGTCCTCGAGCTGGGGCGTGGCTGCGCACAAGCTGCTCTCGACGATGATCCGATCGCAGGACCGGTACCTGGTCCCGGACGAGCGCGACTTCTTCGCGCTGTCGCTGCGTCCGCGGTTCGCGAAGACCGGATAGCCCGGGGCGGGTCAGGCGGGCGGGCCGGCGGCGATCCGGTCCCGCACCTGCTGCATCCGCTCGGGGACGTGATGGGGCATCTCCCAGTTGGTCTCCAGCCACCAGGTGCATCCGGCCTCGGCCCAGGGGCCGACCACTTCGCCGGCCAGGGCCGGATCCTCGGGCGTCTCGCCGTCGGCGATGAGGTCGAGGTCGGAGGCGCCGTGCTCGCTCAACCACGCCCGCACCTCCCGTGCCCGGGCCGGGGTCCCCTCGTGATCCGAGTACTGCGGCACGATGCCGTCGCACCGCAGCACGCGCGCCATGGACCTCGGGCGCGGCCACACCCCGACGACCCAGATCGGGATCCGGTGCTGCACCGGCCTGCCGATCTCGATCTGGTCGTCCATCGCGCACTCGTACCGGTAATGAGGTCCCTCGTGATGCCCCTGGCCAGACCACAGCGTCCGCAGCAGGTCGATGCCTTCGTCCATCAGCTCCGCCCGCTCGCGGACGCCGGTCACCTCGCCGGTCAAGGGAAGGTCGTCGGTCACCGCTCCGATCCCCACGGTCAGGATCGTCCGTCCCTCGGACAGCTGGTCGACGGTGGCCGCCTGGCTCGCGAGCTTCCAGGGCCGGCGCCACGGCAGCGGCGTCAGCAGCGTCCCGAGCTTGATCGTCCGGGTCCGGACTGCCATGGCCGCCAGGAGCGACCACGCGTCGATGCCGTAGGCGGCCTCCCACACGAAGATGCCATCCCAGCCGGCGTCCTCGGCCATCATCGCCTGCTCCAACTGCTCGGATGCCGAGCCGCCGGGAAGGATGAAGCCCTTGTTCATCGGCGCGGCTCCTCTTCGCCATGATGTGACCACCAGTACCGGCTCCCCTGCTCACGGTAGCCGCTCGCGGACCGTCGCGCGCGACCGCCGGAGCGACATCGGTGCTGACATCGGTGTCGGGCTACGCTGCTATCGTCCGCTCACCCTCCCCCGGGGAGGACGATCCATGGATGCGATCCAAACGCTGATCGAGGCGCTGGTCGTCGCGTTCGCAACGACGGTGCTCGCGTGGATGGTGGGCGGGCTCCGCCGAGAGACCCGTGAGTCGATCGGCCGGCTGCGTGGAGAGGTGGGTCTGTTTCGCGACGACCTGGCAGCGACATGACGACGCTGAAGGCTGAGCTCCGTGGTGAGATGGGTCGGGTGCGCGAGGACCTGCACGGAGAGATGGGCCTGCGCGAGGACCTGCGCGTAGAGATGGGCGAGCTGCGCGACGAGCTCCGCGGAGAGACGGGCGAGCTGCGCGGAGAGTTCAGGACGGAGCAGCGCGAGGGGTTCAGCGGGGTTCGGGAGGAGCTGCTGATCCTGCGGTCGGACCTCACGCAGGTGGCCTTGGCCGTCGGGGCCCGCCCTCGAGCCGGCAACGAGTGATCGATGGACCGGTGGCGTCACCTGAAGGCGCCGTTCCCCCTTCGGGAACCGGCACCGAGGTAGACTCGATCGACCATGTTCTGGGCGCTGTTCGCCCTGGGGGTCGTGCTGTTCCTCGCGTTGGTGGTCGTCGTCCTCGGGATCGTGGTGAAGGGGGCGAATGACGGAGGTTCCCAGTACCTGCTCGGTACCCGGCACGCCGGTTCGCACCCGGGTCTGACTTCGTCCGACTACTCGGAGGGCCGGGACGAGCCCGACGAAGAGCAGGGAGGAACCTGAGGCCCTGTGGCGGACGGCGCAGGTCGGTTCCCTCCATCGGTAGCAGACTGGTCCTCAGCCGTGCCACGCACCACGGGCTGCGTTGCACGGCTCTTCGGACCACGGAGCGGAGCGAGGAGGTCGGTGCATGGCGTCAGGCGGCTCGAGGACCAGGCTGCGGTTGGGCGATGTCGAGGTGGCACGGGTGGGGCTCGGGACGAATCAGCTCACGAACACCCCAGAGCGCGTCGCCTTCATCAAGGAGGCGGTCGCCTCGGGGCTGAACCACATCGACACCGCCCACACCTACACCGATGGTGAGAGCGAGCAGACGATCGGTGCCGCGTTCTCGCCGAAGCCGGACGGGTGCATCCTCGCGAGCAAGGGGGGGTACGCGCCGGGGCACGGACGTCCCGAGATCCTGCGGGCGCAGATCGACGAGAGCCTCCGTCGGCTGCGGACCGAGGCGATCGACCTGTACTACCTGCACCGCGTGGACCCGGAGACGCCCTTCGAGGACAGCGTTGGCGCCCTCGCCGAGGCTCGCGCGGCCGGGAAGGTCCGCCACATCGGGCTGTCGAAGGTCGACGTCGACCAGATCGAGCGTGCCCGTGCCATCGCGCCGATCGCCGCGGTCCAGAACCACTACAACCTCTCCGAGCGCGGATCGGACGACGTGATCGATCACTGCGCCCGCGAGGGGATCGTGTTCGTCCCCTACTACCCGCTGGAGGGCGGGGACGAGCGCGCGCTCGAAGAGATCGCCGAGGGCCACGACACCACCCCGATGCAGATCCGCCTGGCGTGGCTCCTGCACCGGTCCCCGATGACGTTGCCGATCCCCGGTACGCTGTCCCTCGAGCACCTGAGGCAGAACCTCGCGGCGCTCGACATCGAGCTCACGGGGGACGAGTTCGAAGCGCTGTCCGGGGGGTCGTGACCGGCTCCGCATCGCTGATCTCCACCGGCGGAAGAGCTCGACGGAGGGGCGACGGCGACCTCTCCAAGCCCCCGGCTGGCGGCCGGGTCGCCCGTGCGGCATACTTCGCCGTCTGCCCGCCCGGACCAGGAGGCTCACGTGAGCCCAGCAGAGGCACGGCCGTACCTGCGCGGCCCGACGAGGGAGAGGCGCTGTGGGTGCGGAGCAACCGCTTCACGTTCAAAGCCAGTGGGGATGACGCGGGCGGAGGGTTCGCCGCGGTCGAGACGGTGCTGCACCCCGTGGCCGCCGCGCCGGCGCACGTCCATGAGCGGACCGACGAGGCCTTCTACGTGATCGGGGGGGAGATCGTCGTCGAGGTGGGTGAACAGCGTCTGCGCGGAACGCCCGGCTCGTTCGGCTTCCTCCCGAGGGGCATTCCCCACCGATACCTCCCCCAGGCGCCGGGGCCGGTGCGGGTGCTTTGGCTCCTCTCCCCCGCCGGGTTCGAGGGGTTCTGGCGGGAGGTGGGCACCCCGGTCATCGACGGCGAGGAGCCACCGTCTCCGAGCCCACCCGACCAGGTGCGCATGGCGGAGCTCGGGCGCAAGTACCTCACCGACTTCACGGGGTGAGGATGGTGGAAGGGCCGGCCCGGCGCTCCGGACCGGCCCTTCACGGGTCCCCGTTGATCGGCGGGGAGCTCACCGGCCATCACGATAGGGCGACCTGGTCTCCCCATCGGTGACCACCGACACAGACCGGCTGTGTCGTCCGTCACTTCCCTCATACGAGGGCTCCCACCGTTCGGCTCGTACCGGGCTTGACCGATGGTCGGGTCGGCCCGGCGCTCGGGGACGCGCTGTGTCGAAGCCGATCCGAGGGGGTGGACCCGTCAGACCCTCCTGGGCACGTTGCCGGTCGCCGTGAACATGAACCGCATCACCTTGTGGCCCACGTCCGCGGTGGGACCGAACATGCACGGGCAGCCGCCATCGATCACGGTCACGCCATGGCTGCGACCGTACTCGGTGGCGGCTTCGGACACGCTGCCCCCGCCGGGCCCCCGATGCATCCAGACGTCGGTGATGCCCAGGTCGACGCACTCGCGCATCGTGTCCTCGGCGAGCTCCGGTCGGGTCCCGATCACGACCCCCTGCACGCCGCCCGGGATCGACTTCAGGTCGTGGTAACAGGGGTCGCCTTCGACCTCATCGGCGTTCGGGTTCACCGCGAAGACCTCGTACTCCCGAGCGCGCAGCCGCTGGTACACCACGTTGCTGCCGTGTCCCTTGGGGTTCCTGGAGACGCCCGTCACCGCGATCCGCCGGTGCTCCAGGAACGCGCTCGCCGCGTCCTTGATGGGCTGCATCCCGACCTCCTCCCCACAGGCCCAGGCCAGTGAAAGGCCAGCCTCCCCCGGCACATCCCCGATGTCGGGGGTCCTGCGTCCCGGCGCGCACGGGACCGATGGCAGCCGGTGCGGTGGGATCCGGGAGAACTCACGCCTCGCGGTCGATCACGAGGCAGAACTCGTTGCCTTCGAGGTCGGCCATCACGAGCCACTCGTACCCGTACTCGACGTACGGTCGTGCGGAGATCCGTCGGCCGCCGAGCGCCTCGACGCGGCCGCAGGCCTCCTCCAGATCCTCGACCGACACGTCGAGGTGGAGTCGGTTCTTCGTGGTCTTCGGCTCCGGGACCCGCTGGAACCGCAGGGTCGGCAGCCCGGGGACGGGGACGAGATCGACGTAGTGCGGCTCGTCTCCGTCCACAGCCGCCACGTCCGCCCCGAACACGGCTCCCCAGAAACGGGCCAGCCTCAGTGGGTCCCCGCAGTCGAACGTGATCGCGTCGAGCCCCCCGAGCCCTCCCGTCAACGACCTGCCTCCACCTCGGCGATCGATCCCTCGAGGATGTCGCAGGCGCGCTCGAACATCGCCTCCGGCATCGAGAGGGCGGGCTGCCAGCGCACCACGTGCATGCCGCGGTCGTAGATCCCCACGATCCCGCGCTCCAGGCACTTGAAGTGCACTGCCCGCGCCTCCTGCACCGCCTTCTCCTTCGTCTCCCGGTCCCGGACGAACTCGACCCCGATGTACAGGCCCTTCACCCGGGCCTCGCCCACGATCCCGTACCGGTCGGCCAGCGGACCGAGCCGATCGAGCGCGATCGCCTCCAACGCGCGGCCGTGCTCGAGGAGGTCGCCGCGTTCCAGCACCTCGATCCCCTTGAGCGCCGCCGCGCACGAGGGCGGGAACCACGGATACGTCCCGCCCGCGTAGACCTCGGTCTCGCCCATCACGTCTTCCGAGCCGAGGCAGGCGGCGATCGGCAGGATCCCGCCGGACAGCGCCTTGGCTAGCACCATCAGGTCCGGATGCAGGTCCCACAGCTCGGTGGCGAACATCGGTCCGCACCGGCCGAACAGCGTCTGCGCCTCGTCGGCGCACCACAGCCACCCGTGCTCCCCGCAGAGCTCCATCAGCGCCGGCCAGAACGGGTCGGGCGGGATGAACACCCCCGCCTCGCCGGCGATGGGCTCGATCATCACCCCGGCGATGCGGTCGGGAGCCACCAGGTAGGGAAGGATCTGCTCCCGCACGTAGTCCACGACGCAGATCCCGTCGCAGTCCTGCGGCCGCGCGTGGAACGGGCAGCGGTAGGGGTGCGGATACGGCACGTGCACGTAGCCGTTGTTCAGCTCCCGCATGAACCGCGAGTAGCCGCTGGCCTGGGATCCCACCGCCTGCGCGCCGTAGGACTCGCCATGGTACTGCCCCAGGAAGGTGAGGATGAACGGCCGCTCCGTCCTGGCGCGCATGAACTTCATCGCGCTCTCCACGGCCTCGGTCCCGCTGATCTCGAAGCTCACCCGCGCGAGGGGGTCGGGAGCGATCCGGACGAGCTTCTCGGCCAGCTCCACGACCAGCGGCGCGGAGACGTAGTCGGGGATCTCCTGGCCGTAGTCGCGCAGCGCGTCGATCGCCGCAGCCAGCACCTCGGGGTGGGTGGCGCCGATGTTGGTGGACCCCCACCCGGTCAGCATGTCGATCAGCAGGTTGCCGTCGACGTCCTCGATCACCGAGCCGTGCTTGCGCCTGATCCCGATCGGCATCGTGTCGAGCGCGCCGGACCAGGCCACGCGCCGTTGCCGGTCGATGAGCTCGCGCGACCGCGGGCCCGGTGGGGAGACCGACAGGCGCGGGACGGCTCCCTCCGCCTCCGCCTCGGCCAGGTCCTGGTGGCGTCCGTCGTCGGCCATCGCGTCGCTACCCTCGCCGCAGCTTGCGGTCCCTGACGATCTGGCGGACCGCGTGGTGGCCGGGCATGCCGGTCACCCCGCCGCCCGCGTGCGTGGCGCTGGAGGCCTGGTACAGCCCCCGGATCGGGGTCCGGTAGTCCGCGTACCCGGGCGCCGGGCGCATGTGGAACAGCTGGTTGGGAACGAGCTCGCCGTGGAAGATGTTGCCGCCGATCAGGCCCCACTCGTGCTCCATCTGCCACGGGCCGATCACCTGCCGGCCGACGATCGCCTCCTTGAGGCCGGGGATGAAGTCCTCGTGGATGTCGATCATGCGGTCGGCGTAGGCCTCCAGCTCGTCCTGGTGCCGCTCGTCCGCCCACGTGTGTGGGACCCACTGCGTGAACATCGACATCACGTGCATGCCCTCGGGCGCGAGCGTCCGGTCGAACACGCTCGGCACGCACGTCTCCGAGAACGCCGCCGTCGAGGCCCGCCCGTCCCTCGCCTCCTCGAAGGCGCGTTCGAGGTAGCGGATCGAGGGGGCGATCATGATCGAGGCGCCCCGGATCTGCGGGTCCTCGCCCGGGTCGTCGCGGAACTCCGGCAGGCGCGACAGCGCCAGGTTGATCTTGACCGTGCCGCTCCGCGTCTTCCAGCTCTCGATGTCGCGCACGAACGCGTCCGGCAGCTCGTGCCGGTCCAGGTGCCGCAGGAAGGCGATCCGAGGGTGGCAGGCGGTCACCAGGAGCGGGGCGTGGACCTGCTCGCCCCCCTCGATCACCGCGCCCACCGCTCGTCCGTCGCGGACCAGGACCCGCTCCACCGGCGCGTTCACGCGGATGTCGGCCCCGAAGGACTCCGCCGAGCGCTGGAGGGCCAGGCTGACGGCCCCCATCCCTCCCTCCGGGTACCCCCACGCCGAGATCTGGCCGTCGCCCAGGTCGCCGACCGAGTGGTGCATCAGGACGTAGGCCGTGCCGGGCTCCTCGGGGCCGGCCCAGGTGCCGATGATCCCGTCCGTCGAGAGGGCCCCCATGACCTCCTCGGACTCGAACCACTCCGAGAGCAGGTCGGCGGCCGACATCGTGAACAGCTTGGTCACGTCGGCCGCCTGGCGAACGCTCATGCCCCGCCGGTGACGGAGCACGAACCGGACCTGATCGATCACGTCTCCGATCGCCATGGAGCCCACCTTGGGCGGCGTCTCCATCAGGACCGGGCCGAGGAGCGCCGCGCTGCGTTCGATCCATGCGCGCCACTCCCCCACCGCGTCCGCGTCGCGCTTGGAGAACATGGCCAGGCGCTCCCGAAGTTCACCCTCCTCGTCCACCAGGCGGATCGCGCCCCCGCCCGGTTGCGGCGCGTAGGTGGAACCCATCGGGAAGACCCTGTAACCGAACGACTCGAGCCGCAGGTCGCGGACGATGGTAGGCGGCATCAGGCTCATCACGTAGGAGAGCGTGGTCACCCGCACGTCGGGGTGCTCGGGGAACGGCGTGCTGGTGTCGGCCGCCCCACCGGTCTTGTGCCGGGCTTCCAGCACCACCACTCGAGCGCCCTTCTTGGCCAGATAGCCGGCGGCCACCAGCCCGTTGTGCCCGCCCCCGATCACGATCGCGTCGTACGTGTTCGCCGCCATGGCAGCCCTCTCCCGCTCGGACCCGGCCGACGATAGTGGTCCACAAGGGAGGATCCGAGAGCCTTCGACGCCGTCGACCTTCGATATTCGATGGATGGACGCCGATCTGTGGGATTATCCGAAGCATGCCCCCGCTGATCGACGAGCTCGACCTGCGGATCCTCGACCTGCTGCAGACCGACGGCCGGATGCCGTTCGTGAAGATCGCCGAGCAGCTCGGCGTCTCGGACACGACCGTCAGGACCCGGGTCGATCGCCTGGTCCGCCGGTTCGGCGTGAAGTTCGTGGTGGACGTCGACCCCAACGATCTCGGCCTGGTCTACGTGTACCTGGCCGTCGGCGTGCGGGGCCCCGCCCTGGCACGCGCCGTCGAGCGGATGACCGCGTTGCCCTCGGTGATCTTCCTGGCCCGCACGGTCGGCACCCACGACCTGATGGCCGAGGCGATCTGCCGGGACCACGAGGACCTGATGCGGCTCCTGGACGAGATCCGGGCGATCCCCGGCGTGGTGCGGATGGACACGCTCACCGTCCTCCGCGTGGAGAAGGAGGACTGGCGGTTCGTGGGGCTCGCGGCCGGCCAGGGGTGAGCCCGGCCGCGCTCAGGAGACCCTGACCGGGTCGCGGGGATCGGACCGCGGCCTGAGCTTGCGCGGGTCGTCGATCGGAGCGGGACGCACCGTGGCCGGACGTCCATCCACCTGGACCACCCCCCCGTCGTCCGCGCATCGGGCGTCGAGCACGGCCAGCGCGATCGCGCCGAAACGAGGCGTCCGCGCGGGGCTCCGCACATCGCCCACCGCTCGGCCTTCCACCGTGACCGGGGTCCCTGCCTCCGGCACCTCCTCACCCTGGATCACGAGGGTGACCATCCGCCGCGAAGGACCCACCGCGCGTCGCGCCGCCGCCTGCTTGCCGACGAAATCGTGGCCCTCCAGGTCGATGTAGGGGTCCAGCGAGAGCTCGTACGGATCGGTCTGGCCCGGGACGTAGTCCTCGTGCTGGATCAGCAGCCCGGCCTCGACGCGGAGCAGCTCCACGGCGTCCAGACCGAACGGCGCGGCTCCGGCATCGAGGACGGCGTCCCACAGCCCCTCGGCGCCGTCTGGGTCGAGGAGGAAGAACTCGTAGCCCAGCTCTCCCGTGAACCCCGTCCTGGACAGCAGGCCTCGGACGCCGGCCAGCGTCACGGGCTCGGGGGATAGGTGGAACCACTTCAGCTCCGCGATGTCCGC
>DASQQQ010000110.1:0-2248 GCA_035643355.1 Actinomycetota bacterium
AACCCGGCGACCGGCGGTTCAGCGAGGACGACGGGCTGCGCCCCCGGAGCCCCTACGCGGCCAGCAAGGCCGGGGCCGACCTGCTGTGCAGCGCCTACCACACCACGTACGGGACCGACATCACGATCGTGCGTGGGACCAACGCGTACGGTCCACGTCAGCTCGAGCGCGTGATGCCCACCTACACCTTGGCTGCCCTGCGCCGCCTGCCGATCCCCGTGTACGGGGCGGGGCAGCAGCGGCGCGAATGGCTCCACGTCGAAGACTGGGTCCGGGCCGCCGCCCTGATCCTCGAGCGGGGGGAGCCTGGGGTCGTCTACAACCTCGGGGACGGGTTCGAGCTCTCGAACCTCGAGCTGGCGGAGCGGATCTGCGACCTGGCCGGGGCGCCGCGGTCGTTGATCTCGTTCGTGCCGGACCGGCCCGGCCACGACTTCCGCTACGGGGTGCGATGCGAGCGCCTGCGGGCCCTGGGCTGGGAGCCGGGGGTGCCGTTCGCGGAGGGACTGGCCCGGACCGTGGATTGGTACCGGACGCACCTGGACGAGGTCGTGCGCGCCACGCCCGCGCCCGTGCGGTGAGTGGTCGCCCGATGAGGATCGTCCGATGAGGATCGCGGTCACTGGCGCCGAGGGCGGGCTGGGTCGCGCCTTCCTCGCCCAGGTCCCCGGCCACCACGACGTCCTTGCCTTCGGTCACGCCGAGCTGGACGTGGGCGACCACCACGCGGTGATGCGCACCCTGGTGCCGCTTCGCCCCGAGCTGATCCTGAACCTGGCCGCCTTCACCCGGGTGGACGCGTGCGAGTCCGATCCCGACCGCGCCTACCGGGACAACGCCCTCGGTCCGCAGAGCGTGGCGCTCGCGGCTCGGGCCTGCGAGGCGTTGGTGCTGCACGTGTCCACGGACTACGTCTTCGACGGCGAGAAGGGGGCGCCCTACGACGAGCTGGACGAGCCCCGTCCGCTCTCGGTGTACGCGCGGAGCAAGCTGGCGGGGGAGCGGTTCGTCCGGCAGGTGCTGCCCTCGCACTTCGTGGTTCGGACCGGCTTCGTCTTCGGCGGCGGGAGCGACTTCCTGAGCGGCGCGCTTCGGCGTCTGGCCGCGGGCGAGCCGGCCGGCGGGCTGGCGGACCGGGTTGGCTCGCCGACCTGCGTGCGCGAGCTGGCCTCGAGGCTGCTGCCGCTGGCCCTCACCGGGAGGTTCGGGACGTACCACCTGGCCGGTCCCGAGGCCACCACCTGGTTCGACGTGCTGCAGCGGGCCAAGCGGATCGGCGACCTGCCGGGCGAGGTTCGGCCCCAACGGGCCGAGGAGCTCGCGCTGCCGGCGCCCCGCCCCCGGTCCACCGCGCTCACCAGCGTGTTCGCGCCCGCCGTGGGCATCGAGCCGATGCCTCCACTGGACCGGTCGCTCTCGGACCTATTGGGGTCCTGAGGGGTCGTTCGCGTCCCCGGTCCGTGTGGTGGGCGCGTCCCCGGGTCTTTCCTGCCTCCGGCCGTCGATGGCATACGCACCGTTGTGGCTGCGGAGCCACCCTCACCGATAGGTCGGCCCCCTCGCCACCACCCCTCGAAGGGCTCGGGCGGCCGTCAGACTGCGATCGGCAACGGGGCATCGGACGGCCAACTCCGCACGGAAAAGTTGGCTCGCCCAGGGGCATGTCGCTCAAGCGGTGGAGCGGTGTGGGAGCGGTCTCCTAGAGGCTGGCTGATCCCATCCAGGAGCCTGGCCTTGTGGTGGCCTAGCCTCGGTCACCACGGCTCCACCGGATCCAGAAGAGCGTCTTCCCCGCTGATGTATCCAGGTCCGCGGGAGGGATCTGCCAGCGCCGAGTCGACCTTACGATGTAGAAGACCACCGCTCCCGAGAGCCGCCACCACGACGCCGAGCCCAACCCAGGACCACCAGACCATCAACGCAAGCGTACGCCTCGGCCCCACGAGAAGCGACGGCCCTCGCCGAGCTGGGGGATCCATCCTGGTCCAGATCCCTCCCCGCGGAGTGACCTAGGTCACAGACAGGTCCAAACACATGTTCGATACTGATGGACATGCAGGCCGCCTGGTCCGAGAACGTCTCCGCGGGAAGGATCCGGCGCCGAGGCGACCTGGAGGCCCGCCGGAGCCGGGAACAGGCCGAGCGGGTCCAGTCCTGCCGGGAGCTCTGCCTCAGCTACGAGGAGGAGGGCACCACCGGGGAGCTGGACGGGCGCCTTCCGGCCGCGGAGATGGCGGTGGTGCAGGCC
>DASQQQ010000111.1:0-3286 GCA_035643355.1 Actinomycetota bacterium
GGAGCGGCGGGCGCGTTCGCCACGCCGCTCCTCCTGGGTGAGGCCGGCGGCGCCACGGCGCTGTCCCTCTACATCGTGGGGGTGACCGGGTGGACGGGCGTCCTGGCGTTCTTCCACGGCTGGCGACCGCTCTTCGTGACCACCCTGGCCGGTGCGTTCGGGCTTCTCGCCATGGGCTCCGCCCAGGCACCACCCGGTGGCAGGCTCTGGCTCGCCGTGGCCGGCGCGTGGTCGTGGGCCGTGGTCACCGTGCTTCCGCTCCTGAGGGAGCGGCTCCCGGGCGGGCGCATCCATCGCGGGCGACGCCCCGTGCCGGTGTTCCTCCGGACCCGGGTCGCCCGGCCCGAGCAGCTCGATCGGCTCCTGGTCGCCGGGCTGATCCCCGTGGGGACCGTGCTCCTGGTCATCCTCCAGGCGACCCTCTGGGACCTCGAGCGGCCGGGGGCGGCGGCCATCGGGTTCGCCGCCACGGCCGCGCTCGCGGCACTCCTGGTCGGTCCGGGTCCCATGGGCGCCCGGGCCCGCATCGCCGGGGTGGCGCCCGCCCTCCTCACCTACCTCGGGTCGGCCCTCCTCGTCCCGGACGATGCCCTCCGGGTCGCGCTTCTCGCGACCGGAGGCGCCGCGACCTTCCTGATCCCGTCGGTGCGCGCCGCCCCCGGCGCGGAGCCCCTGGGCCATGTGGTCTTCGCGATCCTGGCTGCCTGGATCACGGCCGAGCTCTCGGACGCCGCGCGGCCGATCGGGTTCCTCACGCTCCTCGCCGCCGCGGAGCTCGCCGCGATCGCGGCCGCCGTGGCGGTAGCGCTGCGAGTGCTGGCGCCACCGGCCCGGCTCACGTACCTGATCGCCGCACACCTCGCCGTGCTCGTCTGGGTGCTGCTGTGCGCGCGGGGGGTGGATGGAGGACTCGCCTGGGTCAGCATTCTCTGGGGAGTCTACGGCGCCGCCCTCCTCGTCCTCGCCGTCGGCAGGAGCCTCGCACCCGTCCGCATCGCCGCCCTCGCCACGCTCGGGCTGGTCGCCGCCAAGCTACTCCTCGTGGACACCGCCGGTGTGGGCGCCGGCTGGCGCATCATCCTGTTCATCGGCTTCGGCGCCGCCTTCCTGGGTCTCGGCTACATTTCCAATCCCGAGCCCCGCTCGTAGACCGCGCCCGCCGGGATGAAAGAGGCGGGGCCGCCCCCCGGGACGGCCCCGCGCCACCACCCCGCCCGCGTTCGGTCGCCTACACCGCCTCGATCGCGTACGCCAGCCGCCAGTCCCCGAGCTGCTCCGGGTCCTTCACGTTGTCGCCGCCCTCATCCCACGGGCCGTGCTCGCCCAGCCAGCCGTCCACGGGGCCACTGAACTCCCGACGGTACGACGTCAGTTGATCGTTCGCGCTCAGCCGGTCCAGCTCCTCCCCGCTGGCTTCCACCACCAGCGTGTCGCCATCCTCGACCTCGCCCTCGAACAGGACGTCTCGCCGGGAGACCTTGTTCATCGCCGGGTGGTCCGCGATGGACAGGTGGCCCTCCTGCGGGATCCGCGTCTCCGAGGAGAGCTGTCGGCTCGGCACGCTCACCTGGAAGCGGAAGCGGAACTCGCCGTACATGTCCACGTCCTTGCTGTCCAGGATCTCGATGTACCGGAGCGTTAGGCGGAGGCGATGCGCAGGCATTTCATGACCTCGTTCTGGTTGGACGTGGATGTCCCGGGGCGGCCTGTCGTCCGGGAAGACGCACTGTGACAGCGGAAAGGTGTCGGTCCGGTCCGGAGGAGGCAAGGGTGGGGGCGGGATCCGAACGGGCTGCGGGGGAGGCGCCGCGCTCGCGCCGCGCAGCCGCTTCTCGATGTGACGCCGCAGCGCCACCCGGCGCGGCCGGGGAGGGTGCGGAGAGCCCGCCGGCGAGGGCGGGTCCTCGGCTCGGTCCGTTCCGAGCCGGCGGTCGCCTCCTCGACCCAACCGGGTCCCGGAAGAACGCGGCCCCGTGCCATTGGCAGTCCTCGCGCCCGGGGGTCCCGGCGACGGCGCGGACGACCAGGGCGACGATTCGTGAGTTCGCGCCCGCGCTCCCTGCGCGCGAGGGCGCGCGCGCTTGCTATGTGCGCTCTGCTCTGATCTCTCCGGCGGACTCGAGTGTGGGCGAGCGGGCCCTGTCCGGCGGCAGATCCAGCGGTGTGAGCCGGTGAAGTCCGCGTCGAGCCCCCGCTCGTACTCCAGCCGGAGCCTGGGGAGCTCCACCACCATCACGCGGCCCTCTTCCGACGCTCGACCCCACGGGCGGTCCCGGTGTGGAAGCGTGGAGCTTCCCGCAGACGAGTCTCCACTCCGTCTGCTCCGATCCGCTCCGCGTTCTCCGTGTCACGTGGCTCCGAAAGTTGGGTGGCCCCCGGAGTAGGAGAATCGTTTGATGAGCCCGAGAAACCGGAGCCACCGACCCCGGTCGCCCTGGCAGTCTGAAGAAATGGGGAAATTCCACCCTGTGAAGGACCTTCCCCGGAGATCGTCGCTGATCTGTCGTAACCTGTTGAACCGCAACAGCGGGTATGTGGGAAGTGGTCGACGGCGTGACACGGAGGCGTCGGAGGGCTCCGAGGGGTCGGAGGACAGCCCCTTTGCATGGCTCGCCTCCAACCGCCGGCTGGGAGGGCGTGGACGTTGAACTTGAAGCGCACGCCCACGCGCAGGTCCGCCAGTCGCAGGTAGGACAGCCCCTGCGAGACATGCACGGCGACGTGGCGGCGTGGAACCGGCACTCCGACGCCGTCCGAGCGCTCCGTGTCACGCGGTTCCGGAGGTGGGGTCGCCCCCGGGGGCAGGCGAATCGCCGGATCGGCCAGGAAACCGAGTCGCCGGCCCGGGTCGCCCTGGCAAGTCTGAAGAAATGGGGAAATTCCACCCCGTGGTGTTGACAGCGCAGAGCGCCCCCCGTATACTGAAAATCTGTCTTTTCGAGCGGGGGATCCCGCTCCGCCGTCGCCGGCCCGAATCGGCGCGGCACACGGACGCGCCGCACGGCTTCGGCCCGCGACGCGTCCGTGCCACGAAAGGCAGGGACACGAGGGCGGCCCGCACCGGACCCGGTGCCCGTCGCAGGCTGGAATGCTCGCGTAGCTCAGGGGTAGAGCGCTTCCTTGGTAAGGAAGAGGTCCCGGGTTCAAATCCCGGCGCGAGCTCGTTGGCTGGCGGTCCATGCGAGCCGGCGCCGGGGCCGGGTGCCCGGGCGCCGGCCGCTGATCGCTTACAGGGGCTGGGTTTTTACCGCACCGTCACAGGACGTCGAGGGCAAGGAAATGGGCA
>DASQQQ010000112.1:0-19576 GCA_035643355.1 Actinomycetota bacterium
CCGGCCTGGGCTGCCAGCTCGGCGAGAACGCGCCGCCGGGGCCCGAGGTCAGCGCCGCCTGCCCCGAGCCATCGGCGTTCATGATGTGGATCTGCGGTTCCCCCCCACCCACCGGAACCGCCGCATACGCGATCGCGGCCCCGTCGGGCGACCAGGCGGGATCGGACTCCTGCAGGTCCGGGGTGTTCGTCAGGTCGATCTGTCCGGTCCCGTCGGCGTTCATCAAGTAGATCTCCGACGTGCCGTCCTCGGAGCACCGGACGAACGCCAGCCTGGTGCCGTCCGGCGACCAGCTGGGATCGGCGTCCAGGAGGTGATTGCTGGTCAGACGGAGCGGGTGGGAGCCGTCGGGGTCCATCAGGTACAGCTCGGGGAACCCTCCGTCCCGGTTCGTGCTGAAGGCGATCCGGCTCCCGTCCGGGGACCAGGCCGGGTCGTCGTCGTAGCTCCCCGACGACTCGAACGTCAGCCGGACCCGACCCCTCCCGTCGGCCCGGATCCGGAATAGCCGGGTGGGTCCGCGCGCGCTCGTACGCGCCGCATAGACGAGCGTCGTCCCGTCCGGCGACCACGCCGGGTGGCGCTCGGCCACCGGCGTGGCGGTCAGCCTGACCCGTCCTCGGCCGTTCGCGTTCATCACGAACAGGTCGGGCCGAGCCTGGAGCTTGGGGCGCCGGGTGAAGGCGATCCGGGTGCCCTCGGGCGACCAGGCGGGGTCCATCTCCTGCATGTCCGCGGTGTTCGTGAGGGCAACCTCCTGCCGGCTCGCCGGGTCCAGCGTGAACAGGTCGCCCTGCCCGTTCGCCCGGTCCCCGCGGAAGGCCAGCAGGCCGTTCGTGGCGGGGTACGCCGCCTCGGCGACCGGCTCGGGCAGCGCGGTCGTGGCGAGGGCGGCGAGGACGAAGATGATCGAGAGGATCGCTCGGCGCATGGCGGGCCTGTAGGATGAGTTGCCCGTGAACGCTACCACCTCCCGCCGCCTGGTTCTCGGCCTCGCCGTGACGATCGCGGTGGCCGGCCTGTCTCCGGCGGCCGGAGCGGGCCCGAGCCGGGATCGGGACCGCAGCGAGGCGCCCCTACGCAAGGTGATCCGCAGGCACATCGCCCCGGGTTTGATCTTCACGAAGATCGTCCAGAAGAAGATCCCGCTGCGTACCTACATCCTGCGAGCCGACGTCCGGACCACGCCCCTCACGATGGACGTGGCGCTGGGCGGCTCCGCGATGCCCCAGCGGGATCGGACCAGCCGGATCGCCAACCGCCACGGCGCGATCGCGGCCGTCAACGGCGACTTCGGCACGTTCTCCGGTGGCCCCACGCACCCCTTCGAGGAGGACGGCACGCTGGTGCGCAGCTCGATCTCGCCCGGGTTCATGTTCGCCGTCTCGAAGGACGAGCAACAGATGTTCGTGCAGCGCCCCGTGCAGTGGATGAGCGCGACGCTGCCGAGCGGCCTGGTCTGGCCCATCGCCCGATGGAACGACGGGCCGCCGGGGACCGGAGAGATCACCGCGAACACGCCCGTGGGCGGCTCGCTGGAGCCGCCGCCCCCCGGCGCATGCTCGGCCCGGTTGCTACCCTCCGGGTCGCCCGAGCCCTCGAGCACCGGCGACGGCATGCAGCAGTCGTTCACGGTCGACGTGACGGGATGCTTCGAGGATGGGCTGGCCCGGAACGGCGGCGTGGTGCTCTCGGCCATCCCGGCGTCCGACGAGGCCCTCCAGCTGCTGTCGCTCGCGCCCGGGACGCCGGTGATGCTGCGATGGACGTTCGGCTGGACCAACGTGTACGACGCGATGGGCGGCGTGCCACAGCTGGTGGCGGACGGCAGGAACGTGGCCGGCTCGTGCAGCGGCTCGATCTGCAACCGCAACCCACGGACCGGCGTGGGGATCACGGCCGACGGCCGGGTGATCATGGTGGTGGTGGACGGCCGTCAGTCGAAGTGGTCGGTGGGCCTGACGATGAACCAGTTCGGCCGCCTCATGGTGCGCCTCGGCGCCGTCTCGGCGCTGAACCTGGACGGCGGCGGATCCAGCACGATGGTCATCCGAGGCAAGGTCGTGAACCGGCCCTCGGCCGGGTTCGAGCGGCGGGTGACGAACGCGCTCCTGGTGCTGCCGGGCCCGGACTTCGACGAACCGTAGTGCGTCGATCAGCTCGCGCCCCTGCGGACGTGCTCGAGGGATCCGGCCATCTTCTACCTCGTGCTGGCGACGTTCGGGTTCGCCCGGCTCGGGTACCTGGCGATCGCCGTCTGACGCCGGCTCCGCGGACCGGCCCACATAGGACAGGGAGCCACTCTCTCCTGCAAACGAAGGCCATGGTGGCGAACAAGAAGGAACCGGCCCCTGGAAGGGGGCCGGTTCCCAGCAGCTGTCCGGGTACTCGGACTAGCCGAGACGCGCCAGCAGCTTGGCCGCAGCGGTGCCCAGGGCCCGCTTGGGGTGCTTGGCGGTGCCGCAGCTGCGCTTGATCTCGATGCTCTTGCAGATGTCCTTGCCCCTGCCTCCGGCACCGAGGTCGTCTCCCGACCCGCCGAAGAGACGGTCGTTCCCGTTGCCGCCGAACAGGTTGTCATCACCAGAGCCGCCACGGGCCGAGTCGTTGCCCGGGCCCAAGCGGACTGTGTCGGGTCCACCCCCGGCGCGCACCGAATCACGGCCCCTCAGCGCCTTGATAAGGTTGCTGTCCTCGCTGCCAGTGATGTTGTCGTTGAACGGCGAGCCGATGACGCTCTCGATGTTGGACAGCGCGTCGTCCCCGCTGGGGGCGCTGCCGGTGCCGAGGGCCAGGTTGACCGTCACACCACCCGTCTCGCTACGGTAGGAGACGAGGTCGGCCCCTTCCTCACCATCTAGGACATCCGGACCGGGACCACCGTTCAGGGTGTCGTTGGAGAGACCACCGTCGATCATGTCGTGGCCTGGGCCACCCCACAGGCTGTTGCGGAAGTCGTTGCCCGTGATGGTGTCGTCGCCCGAGCCGCCGATCGCGTTCTCGACGTCCTGGCCGGGGAACAGCGCTCCGCCGGACAGATCGATCGTGACGCCGGTGGTCATCGCGCTGGCATCAACCGTGTCTCGGCCATCGCCGCCGTAGAACACGGAGCTGCCGTCCCAGATCATGGTGTCGTTGAAGTCGGATCCGACGAACTCCTCGATGTCGGCGAACTCGTCATCGCCCTGGCCCGTGGCCGTGCCGGCCGCCGGGTCGATGGTCACGCCAGCAAGGGAGCTGGAGTAGTCCAGCGTGTCCGTGCCGCCCTTGCCGTCGACGCTGTCGTCGCCTTCACCGGGAACGAACGTCTCGTCAGCGACGGTGCCGACGATGCAGTCGTCTCCGGATCCGGTGATGTACGTGTCGAAGCCATCGACGTCGTCCATCTCCTCGTCGGTCTCACCTGCCTCGCAGTCGGTTGCGGCGTCCAGGTTCTCACCCGAAACTGCGCCGCCGCCGGCCACGAGCGCCACGTCCGTGACCCGATCGCCGTAGTCGATGGTGTCGCCGGCGTTTGACCCACCGCTCAGCACGTCTGCTCCATTGACGGCCGCTCCCTCGTAGACGGTGTCGGCGCCGGCATTGCCGTGCACCTCATCGTCGCCGGCGCCACCGGCCAGCCAATCATCGCCGGCGTCTCCGTACAGGGAGTCGTCGCCGGCGCCACCGGTGATGGTGTCGTCGCCGTCGCCACCCCCGGCAGAGAAGGACGGACCAGTGGCGGTCAGCGCCGAGCCGTCGATGGTGTCATCGCCGTCGCCGCCGTACACGTTTACGTCCTCGACGCCGAACATCTGGCCCGGGGCCCCGTTCATCGTGAACGCGGAATCACCAACGGTGACGCTGCCGTCCACGCCATCCTCAAGGTGGATCTCGAGGGCGTCGCCGGTGCCGGTTCCCAGGTCGATGGCCCAGGCGATCGACGCCGGGAAGCTGACGTCATGGTTGTTGTCGATCACCAGCGTCTCGTCGGTGCTGGGCGTCCCGAGCACGACGATCGAGGTGGTGTTGCTGATCGTCGCGCTTCCGCACGCCGAGCCGCCTAGCTCGATCGCCCCGGTCGTCCCGTCCACGGTCATCGTGACCGTGTCGCCGGAGTCCATCGTCACCGCCACCGTATGGGTGAGCGGGTTGAACGCGCACGTGCTCACCGCCGACGCCGCCGGCGCTCCGATCAGGGCAAGTGCTTGGAACGCTCCAAGCGATCCTGCCGTTACCACCGCGGCCGCCACCCGGCGACCGCGCTTACCGAACAGGTTCATGCGACCCCCCTTCCTCCCTCTGCGCTCCCGCCCTCGTCGCACACCGCAACGAGAGGCCGGTGCAGGAACAACGGTCCGGACCTATCCCTGACACCCGACCGAGCCGGTCATTTCACCGCCCAGCGGTCCGGGCGTCCTTGCCCGTAGCCTTGTGCCTCACCCCCGGCGGTGGGTGCCTGACAGAGGTTCCAGCTCCACGGAACCCCACCAATGCAAACGAACAACCCGACCAAAGGTTGCGGGTTAGAGAGACATCCGGCGTAGGTCGATAGGCCCGCCGCTGTAGATCGATCGAGCATCCCGGGTGGTGAGGCGGCGGGCTAGGCCTCGAACAGGGAAACGTCGGTCGCATACAGGCTGGTGCCATCGGCCCAGAACCGCACCTTGAACTGGACGCTGCCCTGCACGGGAACCGCTTCCTCACCGGGGGCATCGTCCAGGTGGTACGGGCCCACGAACGTGTAGTCGTAGCCGCCATCGGAAGTCGCCCCGCCCGAGCTCAGGACCGCGATCCCGGAGTACGAGTACCAGCCCAGATCGGTGGCGAGCTTGAACTGGAAATCGAGCCGGCCGGTGGTGCCCTCGGCCGAGCCGGCGTACTGGACATAGGCCTTCCAGGAGGGCTGACCCTGGGAGTCGAGCGCGGATCCCACGGCCACCTGAGCGATGCTCACGGTGTCGCCCGCCGTGCCCTTCACCTTCGAGGAGGTGAGCCAGGTTGCGGCCGGGCAGTCTGCGCAGGATCCGGCCCAGGGGATCCCGGCCTGGAAGGTCATGTCCCAGTCGGGAGCGGGACCGATCGGCGCTGTGGTGGGCTCGGCCGAGGGGGACTCGGTGGGCTCGGGCTCGGGCGCTCCGGACGGCTCGTCGGCAGGATCGACGTCCATCGAGGGCGACTCCACCGCGGCCGGCTCGGAGGCCTTCTGCTGGTGATGCTTCTTCTTGTGGTGGTGCTGCTGCTTCGTCTCCACGAGCACCACCTGATTGGGTCTGATCGCGGGGGCCGACACGGGGGTCACGACCTGGACGGCCGCGGGCGATGTCCAGGGCTTCGCCTCCTCGGCTTTGGGCGTGCGCGCCACGACCACCCCCGCGGTGACCGAGCCCGCTACCAGGAAGGCCATCGCTGCAGCGGTGAGGCGCTCGGCGCCCGAGGCTGCCGCCGCCGTGACGGCCGGTGCCGCCGTGGCCGCAGTCGTCGCCTGCGTGGCGGCCTGGCTCGCCACCTGGCCGCCCCCGCTCTCGCCGAGGGTTCCGATGAGCCGCCGCAACAGGTGCGGTAGCCGCGGCGGGAACAGCACCCATGGCACCAGAGCAGAGACCCCCCGGCGGCCGTTGCCGTTCCCGTTGCCCTGCCACGCCCGGCGGAACGAGCCCTTGGCCCGGTGGATCAGGGCCTTGGCCTGTGCGGCCGTGATCTCGAGCGCCTCGCCGATCTCCTGGTGGGAGCGGCCCTCGACCTCGCGGAGCACCAGGGCTCGGCGGTGGTGGTCGGGGAGCTCTTCGAGTACGGCCAAGACCCTCTCGCGCTCCAGCACCCGCTCGACCAGCTCGAACGGGTCCTGCCCGCCGTCGACCTGGAGATCCTCGATACGGTCCCGGGCGGCCACGCCCTCCTGCGGCCGGCGGGCCCTGGCTCGGAGCTTGTCGAGCGAGACGTTCGTCGCGATGCGGGCCACCCACGCCTGGAGCTGGTATCGGCCATTGAACTTGGGGAGGCCTTGGTAGACGCGGAGCATGGTCTCCTGCGTCGCCTCCTCGGCGTCGTCGACGCTGGCGAGCAGCCGGAAGGCGATGCTCCAGGCGAGGGCCCGGTACCGGCGGAAGATCTCCTGGTACGCCTCCGCCTCGCCTGCCTGGAAGTCCAGGACCAGGCCGCGATCGTCCAGGTCCCGATAGGACCCGTTCCCCAGCTCAGAAACCCCGATGGCCATGCTTCTCCTGCTAACTCAAACGTCCGATGTGTTGTCGAGGTTGCCCCAGCAGGCCAAACGAGGGCTCGGCGCCCAGCACGCGCCGACGATATCACGGCCGCTCCTTGCGGCGTGTATCCTTTCGCCCCTCGCCGAAGGTGCCGTTCGACCCACGGCGCGTGTCGCGCCCCCACTGCGGGAGACCCATCCCGCCCTCGTGGCCCCACGACACGTGTGATGTATCGACGGCCAACCCCTGGTGCCTTCAGCGGAAGGGGCCCGGGATCCGAAGCGGCCGAGGGGGGGTGCTACGGTCTCGGACATGGCAAGGATGGGCATCCCGACGATCCGCCGGCGAGCGGGCCGCCCGCCGGCCCCCCCAACACGGTGGGCCCACCGGTGATGGAGCCTCCGATCGCCGGGGTGCGGATCGTGCCGCTGACCCTGCACGCGGACGGTCGTGGCTCGCTGACCGAGATCTTCCGCCGTTCGTGGGTGCCCGGGGCCCGAGAGGTGGTGCAGGTGAACCTCTCGATCTCCGACTCCGGGGTGCTTCGGGGACTGCACTTTCACCGCCGGCAGGCCGACTACTGGTGCGTCCTGTCGGGTCGAGCGCTGGTGGGGCTGTTCGACCTCCGCGAGGGCTCCCCCACGCGGATGCACAAGGCCGAGGTCCCCCTCGACGCCGAGCTCGAGCGGGTCGGCCTGTATCTGCCCCCGGGCATCGCCCACGGCTTCTACGCCCAGACCGAGCTGGTCCTGGCCTACCTGGTGGACGGGTACTTCACGGGCGAGGACGAGCTCGGGTTGGCCTGGGACGATCCCGAGGTGGCGATCGCCTGGCCCACCGATGCCCCGATCCTGTCCGAGCGCGACCGCTCGAACCCTTCCCTGGCCCAGGCCCTGGCCCACGCGCCCACCTTTGTGGGCTGAGACCAGAGGTCTGGCGGGTCGTTCCAGGGATCGGGGCACAGGGCCTTGGCGCATCGTCATGTCAACCCGGCTCGGCTACGGGATCGGGATCCGGTCACCCCTTCGAAGCATGCTCGCCCCAGCCCCTACGTGATGAGCAGTCGGACCAGGCGGGGCAGGTAGTGCTCCGTGAGCGACTGGCTGAGCGATATCCAGGTGTCCAGTGCGACGGCCAGGTCCTGGATCGCCTTCAACATCTCCTGCTGTCGCTCGAACAGCGCCTCCATCGATCGTCCCGCGGGCAGCTGCGCGATGCCCTGCTCGTTCCAGGCCCAATGTTGAAGCTCGGCGAGCCGCTCGTGCAGCCGGGCGGAGGCCTCACTGATGTCCTGCAGCCGGTGACCGACTTCCCGTGGCACGTTCACCTCCCGTGGACCCACCCCGACCCCCCTTGTCGCCTGCGGGGGAGGAACCGGAACCCGTTCTCGAGCTCGATGTGGGGGCTCGATCCTGATGCGCCGAGCGGCCCGGGGTGACCGCGGACGCCGAGGACCCACTCGAGCCGTGCCGTGCGTCCGGCCGATCGCACCGTGGAACCCTGGGGACCCCTTCGCGCCGGAGTCCCCGCGCGGCCTGCGACGCCGCCGCAGAGACCTCCCTGCCGGTCCGGCAACCCCTCCGCGAGGAGCGGTGAGCCGTCGCCGAGCCGGCCCCACCGTGCGGGACCGTGTCCGGCCAACTCCTGCTCTCGGGCGGAGCCGTCGGTGCCGCGGGCAGGTCCACGCCGAGGTGACTCGCCGCGTGAGCCAGCGCATCCTGGACCGGGGCCGGGAGGACCCCCGCCGACGCCAGCCCACCGGTCAGCACCAGGGCGGCAGCCAGCGCCAGCGCGCCGATCCTCCTCCGACCTGCCCTCCGGCCCCGAGGCCTGGTCCACCGTTCGCCGATCGGGTCCGGCGCTCGATCGGGCAGCCGACGCACCACGTGCTGCCAGCCGATCCGGGGATCGGGGGTCGCCTCCGAGGTCAGCCGCTCCAGCCGCCGATGCAGCCTCAGGAGATCCTCGACCTCATCGTCCGGGTGACGGGCCTTGATCTCCTCCTCGGAGATCGCGTGCATCTCCCATCCTCGAAGATCCGCCTCCAGGCCCTGACTCATCGCTCCTCCAACATGGCTCGCAGGGACCGCAGTGCCCGCCACTGCACCGAGTCGACCGCGTCGGCGGTCCGGCCGATCGCCGTGGCCGCCTCGGCGCTGGACAGCCCGATCAGGAACTTCAGTTCGAGCACCTGCCGCTCCTCCGAAGACAGGTGGCCCATGGCCTCGGCCAGGCTCACCCGCTCGTCCCTCTCCGATCCCTCCGGCTCCTGGACCGGTTCCCCGTCCGGCTGGCTCCGCCGACTCCCTGCCAGCTCGTCCAGCACATGGAGCGCGATGCCGTAGAGCCACGCCGCGAACGGCGTTCCCGCATCGCGATAACGAGGCAGGTCCCGCCAGGCCCGCACGAAGGTCTCGGCCACGACGTCCTCCGGACCGTCCGGCACATGGAAACGGGCCACGCGGTAGAGGGCTGGGTGATACCGGGCGTAGAGCAGAGCGAAGGCAACCCGATCCCCCTGCCTGGCCCGCGCGACCAGGGGGCTCGCCTGCCCCGACGCCGCCCGATCGTCGACCTGGCCCGTGTGGACCACGTCCCTGGAAGCCGAGATGCCTGGGATCGATCGGGTCGCCACCCCATACCCCTCCCACTGATCCGGGATGACTAGGTATCGGCAACCGGACTCCATCCCCTGAGTCCCTCGGATGGGGGAGAACGACCGATCCGCCATCCGAGGCCGGTCGCCGACGCGGGGACCAGTCGGGCGATGAGGCGTAGCCGCCCATCCCCACCGCGGCCCGGATCCTCGCGCCCCCGCTTCAGGATCGCCACGGGCATGCCGACACCTGCTCCATGGAGGGGACCCGGCTGTCCCGTCGCGTGCTCGCCGCCCTGATCGTCGGCACGCTGATGCTCGCCCTCGTACCAGGCCTGTCGGACGTCGCGGCGAGGGCCCAGACCGCCCCCTCCCATCCCCAGCCCCAGCTCGATCGACAGCTTCAGCAGGCCCGCAAGGACCTGCGGAAGACGCGCCACCGGATCCGCGACGAGCTGCGGCGCCTGCGGAAGATGACCAAGCAGATGGACCACCTGGCCACCCGGATCTCGAAGAACCGCTCGGCGCTGGATCGGACCAAGGCGCACATGGAGAAGCTGAAGAAGGAGATCGCCAGGGTGAAGGCGCGCCTGGCGTACCTGGAGGCCCTGCTGGCCGAGCGCTCACGGCAGGCATACATCCTGGGCCCCGGCACGCCGCTCATGTACCTGCTCACGGCCTCCTCCGCCGCCGACGCCGCCTCGCGCATCGTGATGCTCGACGAGATGAACCGTCGCGACGCCGTCCTGGCCGACCAGGTGGACCAGGCCAGGGCCGATCTGGGCTTCCGTCGAGAGTCCCTCGCCAGGGTGAAGTTCGCTCGTCGGATCCTGGCGTACGCCCTCAAGGACGCCCAGAAGCAGCTCGCCGCCAAGATGGCCAAGACCCAGCGACTCTGGAAGCAGCTCAAGGCCCACAAGGTGCTGGTCCTCGACAGGATCTCCCGGCTGCACCCCTTCGCCATGTGCCCGGTCCAGGGGCCCGTCGCGATCGCCGACGACTTCGGGATCTGGGTACACCGGCCGAAGAATTGGGGCGGCGATCACATCCACCAGGGCAACGACATGATGGCGGCGATGGGGACGCCGATCGTGGCCCCCTTCGACGGGGTGGCGGTGGACGCAACGAACCATATCGGCGGGACGGCCGTGAAGGTCATCGGCAAGTACGGCTACGTGTACAACGCGCACCTGTCTCGGTTCGGGCAGCTCGGCCCGGTGACGAAGGGAACGGTGGTCGGCTACGTGGGCGCGACCGGGAACGCCGGCGGCCCCCACGACCACTTCGAGTGGCACCCGGGCGGGGGCGACGCGGTGGACCCGCATCCCTTCCTCATGCAGGTCTGCTAGCGCCGAGCGCACGGCCCGCACCGGCTCGCATGCGATCCGGCCCCGCCTCGACTTCACACGGCCGGTTCCCTTCCGCACGAGGACGCCACCCGCGTAGGCCTCCGGCACTGCTAGCTTCGAAGGAGGACGCATCCGAGAGGAGGCCACATGCCGGTACGCGAAGCGGAAGCGGAGTGGACGGGAACCTTGCAGGAAGGCGACGGGACGATGCGCTTCGGCGGTGGGGCGTTCGAGGGCCGATACTCCGCCGCCTCACGGTTCGAAGAGGGTCCCGGCACCAACCCCGAGGAGCTCATCGGGGCCGCCCACGCGGGGTGCTTCTCCATGGCCCTCGCGGGGGCGCTCGTCCGCGCCGGGTTCGGCCCCGAGGCCATCCGCACGGGGGCCAGGGTCCACATCGAGAAGGGCGACCCCGGATGGGCGATCACCAAGATCGACCTGCGGACCGAGGCCACGGTGCCCGACATCGAAGATGCCAGGTTCCACGAGATCGCCGAGGAGGCCAAGCGGGACTGCCCCGTGTCCAAGGCCCTGGCGGCGGTCCCCATCGAGCTCGTCGCGACCCTGGCCTCCTGACCGGGTCACCGGACACCGTCCGTCTCAGCCGGGCGCTTGGAGCTCTCCAGGAGGCGCTCGGTCCGTGCCGCCGAAGACAGGTTCCCCTTGCGGCGGTACAGACCCAGCGCCTCCTCCCGCGCTGCGGCCGCGTCCGGATCGTTGCCCCTCGTCCGGAGCACCTCCGCCAGGTCCAGGAGCACGTCGGCCCGCATGTTGAGATCGTCCGTCCCCTCCGCCAGGGACACGGCCTCTCGGGCCGATCGCTCTGCGGCCGCCGGCTCGCCCCGTGCCGCGAGCACCCGTCCCCGCGCGCTGCGGAGCAGCACCTGGGTGCTCAGGTCGTCCTCGGCCGCCTCCTCTGCGATCTGGAGCCAGCGCTCCGCCTCGGGGACGCGCTCGGGGCCCTGGGCCAGGATGGCGTGGGCCAGCAGGGCGGCACTGGTCGTCCGGTATCCCCGCTCCCCGAGCTCGGTCATGGCGTCGAAGCCTGCCCGCAGCTCGCGCTCCGCCGCGGCGTGCTCGCCCGCCAGTCGTTCCACGAACGCGAGCGTCTCGGACACGAACGCCGCTCGCAGGGCGAGCCCGAGATCCTCCAGCAGGTCGGCAGCCTGGCGAGCCAGATCCCGGCCCTCTTCGTACCGTCCCTGCATCGCTCGAAGGGAGGCCAAGGCCCGGAGGGCGCGAGCCTGCACCGACCGGTTGCGTCCACCCGAAGCCAGGACCTGGTCGCATCGCTCGATCACCTCGGCCACGGGGGCCGGTCCGTAGACGCCCGACCCCGTGTACTGACCGAGCGCCTCCGCCTCCTCCCAGGTGGCGCCGGCCCGCCGAGCGTGCTCCAGGGCCCGTCCCAGGGCAACGTCCACGGCCCCGTACCGGGAGCGGGTCCACTCCACGTCCCCCAGCAGCCGCCAGGCCCTGGCCAACCCCAGATCGTCGCCCAGCTCCTCGAAGACCGGGATCACCGCTTCCAGCTGCCTGAGGGCGTGGCTCGACCGCTCCTCGGGCTCGGTGGACTCCTCGAGCAGGAGCCTCACCACCGCTGCATGGGCGGCCACGCCCCGGTCGCCGGCCGCCTCGGCCTCCTCGATCGCGGCCGCCAGGAGGCCGTCCGCCCGTGTGAGGTCGCCGGTCTCCATGAGCGCCTCCCCCAGATCGGGCAGGAGGGCCCGACGACCGGCGTCCCCCGCCGGGAGCAGCGACACCGCTCGATCGAGCAGATCCGCGGCAGCCGGCAGGTCGCCCCGGGCCTGCGCTCGGCGTCCGGCCGCCGCCAGGTGCCCGGCCGCTCGACCGGCGAGCTGGTGCTCGGCCTCCCCCACCGCGCCCAGCTCGGCCCGGTACAGGTAGGCGCGTTCCAGGTGGTAGCCCAGCACCTCCTCGAACTCGACCCGGCGATCACCGGCCGTGGCGGTGAGCCACCCCGCGAACCGCTCGTGGAGCTCGGCCCGGACGCCCTTGGGGGTGCTCCGGTAGGCGGCCTCCTGGACCAGGAGGTGATGGAAGCGGAAGGCGTCCTGGCCGGCGAACGTCGACCGGCCCGGGCGGATGAGGTCCTTGCGGACCAGCGCCTGGAGGTGACCGCCCACGTCGCGGCGGACCCGTGCCTCCAGCATGTGCGACACGGCTCCCCACCAGAACACCTTCCCGATCACCGAGGCACACCGGATCACGGTTCGCTCATCGGGCGTGAGCCGGTCCAGTCGGGCGCTGACGAGGGCCTGGATGGTGGGCGGGACCGAGATGTGGGACAGATCCACGGCGGTCCACGCCTCGTCCTCTCGCCGAACCATCCCGTCGTCCTCCAGCATGCGGAGCAGCTCTTCCAGGAACAGGGGGTTCCCGCCGGCCGCCTCGGTGATCCGTCGGGTCGCCCGGGGATCGCCCGCTCCGCCTCCGAGGATGCCCCGGAGCAGCTGCTCGCTCTCCGCCTCCGTGAGCCGGGTGGGGGACAGACGATCGCCCCGCACCCCCGTGCCCCAGGCCGGTCGGAGGTCCTCCAGGTCGGGCCGGGCCGCGCAGAGCAGGAGGACCGGGGCATCGCGGATCCACCCCGCCAGGTACTCGACCAGGTCCAGGAACGTGGGCTCGGCCCATTGGATGTCGTCGAAGAGGACGACCGCGGGGCCCTCGCGGCCGATCCATTCCAGCAGGCGACGGATCGCCCAGAAGGTCTCCTGGATGTCCACGGCGGCGACCGCGAGCCCCATGATCGAACCCACCCGCTCGGCCACCAGATCGGCCTCCGGCGCGCCGGAGAGGACCGTGCCGATCTTGCCGGTGGCTACGGCTCGCGGATCGTCGTCGTGGATGTCGCAGGCCTGCTTCACGATCTCGGCGACCGGCCAGAACGTGATGCCCTCCCCGTAGGGGAGGCACCGACCCTGAAGGATCGTAGCCCGTCCCTCCAGGGTCGCGGCGAACTCCCGGACCAGCCGGGACTTGCCAACGCCCGCGGAGCCAACGACCGTCACCAGACGGCAGGACCGCTGCTCGGCCACGGCGGCGAACGCCTGCCGGAGCGCGTCCAGCTCGGCCGCCCGGTCGACCAGCGGCGGATCGCCGCGTTCGGCGAGCAGGGGCCCCTCAGGGAGGTCCGAGAGCAGCCGGTACGCGCTCACGCGCTCCCGCTTGCCCTTGAGGACCAGGGGCTCGACCGGCTCGGCCCCGACCACCCCGCGCACCAGCCGATAGGTGTCCCGACCCAGGAGCACCTGCCCGGGGGAGGCCGCCTGTTCCAGGCGCGCCGCAACGTTCACCGCATCCCCGACCACCAGCGCCTGCCCGGCCGCCACGTCACCCACCACCACCTCCCCGGTGTTGATGCCGATCCGGGTATCGAGGCTCACGCTCCAGCCGGCCCGCAGATCCTCGTTCAGCGAGGGCAACGCCCGGTGCATCTCCGAGGCCGCGCGGACGGCCCGGAGGGCATCGTCCTCGTGGACGGTGGGCACGCCGAACACGGCCATCACGGCATCGCCGATGTACTTCTCCACCGTGCCGCCGTGGTGTTCCAGGATCGTCCCCATCCGGCCGAAGAACCGCCTCATGACCTCGCGCACCGACTCGGGATCCAGCTGCTCCCCCAGGGACGTCGAGCCGACCACGTCGCAGAACAGCACGGTCACGGACTTGCGCGACCCGGGCGGCGCCGGCTCCTCCGCGGGCAGGGGCGACGCGCACCACATGCAGAACCTCGCCCCCACGGGGTTCTCGCGCCCACAGGCCGGACAGGGCACCGGCATGGCGAGAGTCTAGGCACTCCCTCCGAGCCCTTGCTCCCCGGTGCATCGGCGGCCTAGGCTCGGTCTTCCGCGACCGGAGGGAGCGTCCCATGGAGATGTCGATCGAGATCGACCAGGAGTTCTCGGTGATCGGCACCGATGACCGCCTCAGCACCCGGTTCGCGGAGGCCTCGTCCACCTCCCCGGTGGTCGTGGAGCAGCAGCTGTACGAGGACCTGGGGAGCGACGAGGAGTGGGGGGAACGGGTCGGCGAGCTGCGCGGGGTGTGCTTCCCGGTAGGGCAGGGTCAGGCCCTCTGCAACGTGGTCCTCCGGTTCGACGGCAAGCTCGGGAAGGGCTCGGTGAGCGCGGCCGGGATCTTGGACGTGGCCGGGGAGGCCGACCTGTCGGGCGCGATGGCGATCTCCGGAGGCACCGGGCCCTTCCGGCAGCGGCGGGGCGAGCTCCAGGTCACGAGCTGGAACCCGAAGCGCTGGCGCCTGGCGGTCTGATCCGCCACGGGCACGAACGGATCCGTGCCCGGGGTGGGAGTCGAACCCACATGCCCTTTCGGGCCGGCGTGTTTAAGACGCCTCCGTATTCCGTTCCGGCACCCGGGCCCCAACAAGGATAGGCGGTGGGGCCGGCCACCTATCCCGAAACGTCGATCGTGACCTTGTCCAGGTACACGGCCTGCTTCGGCTGCTGGCTCGATCCCTGGAGGGGAACCCCGGCGATCCGCCGCACGACGTCGAGCCCCTTCACGACCCGTCCGAAGATCGTGTAGTTCGGGGTCGGGTCCAGGGTGTGCCCCTTGTCCCCGTAGACCACGAAGAACTGGCTCCCGCCGGTGTTGGGCCCGGCGTTCGCCATGGCCACGACCCCGGGGCCGTAGCTCTCCTTGCCCGAGAGCTCGTCCTTGATGCTGTATCCGGGTCCGCCCGTGCCGGTCCCCTTGGGATCCCCGCCCTGGATGATGTCCAGGCTCGTGTCGATCCGATGGATCCTGGTGGCGTCGTAGAAGCCCTCGCGGGACAAGAAGACGAAGCTGTTCACGGTCTGGGGGGCCTGATCGGCCAGGAGCCGCACCCGGAACGTCCCGCACGAGGTCTCGATCGTGGCCGTGTAGGTCTTGGAGGCATCCAGGCGCATCGGCGGCGGCCCCGCGAACTGGGGCTTGGGCTTCGTCGCGCCCTTCGGGGCCTGCGCTCCGCAGGCCACCACCTTGGGCCCGGGCGACGGCTCCACGGTTCCGGTCTTCGTCCCCGGAGCCGCAGCGCTCGGGGTCGGGGTGCCGGACGCGGCGCTGTTGGGCCCGTTCCCGGTGAGGAACTCGAAGCCGAGGACGGCCAGCCCGATCAGCGCCACCCCGAACGCCACGCCGATGATCGTGGCCCGTTTGCGCTGCTGCCGGCGCCGTTCCTCGTATCGGCGCTGGGCCAGCTTGGCGAGCTGCCGGTTCCTGCTCTTCCTCGACACGGCGTGGAAGACTACCGCGCGGTGAGCAGCTCGGACGCCAGGCCCTCGAGGATGTCCGTCTCCGAGACCAGCGCTCGTGCGAACCCGAACCGGTGCATCACCTCGGCCAGCACCACGGCGCCGGCCACGATGACGTCGGCCCGGCCGGGGGCCATGACCGGCAGCGCCGCCCGCTCCGCCGTGCTCATCCGCCGGAGCCGGTCCAAGACCGCCCGAACCTCCACCAGGGACAGCCACGTGCGGTGGATCCGCTCGGGATCGTAGAAGGTCAGGTCGGCCGCCACCGCCCGCAGCGTGGTGGCCGTGCCGGCCACCGCCACCATCGTCCGAGCCTCCTGCACGGGCACGTCCTGCTCCACCTCATCGAGCACCCGGCCCACGAGCTGTCGCATGCTCGTCAGCTCGGCCAGGGACGGTGGATCGTCTCGTACCAGCCGCTCGGTGAGCCGAACGCTGCCGATCCGCTTCGACACGGCGGCGTGGGGACGGTCGGAGCCCACCACGAACTCGGTGGACCCGCCCCCGATGTCCAGGACGAAGTACGGGGCGGGCTGCTCCAGTCCCCCGGTGGCGCCCAGGAACGACAGAGCGGCCTCCTCCCGGCCGCTCAGGATCCGGAGCTCGGCGCCGGTGAGCTCGCGGACGGCACGCTCGAGCTCTTCGCGGTTGCCGGCCTCTCGGACCGCCTGCGTGGCGGCGACCCGGATCCGCTCGGCGTGCAGGGCTCGCGCTCGTCGGGAGTACCGGGCCAGCACGTCCACGGTGCGCCGGAGCGCCTCCGGATCGATCCGGCCCGTGCGATCGACGTCCTGACCGATCCGGGTGACGAGCATGTCGCGGGCGAACGCCTCCAACCCTCCGCCCGAGGCCTGGCTCGCCACCAGGAGCCGGATCGAGTTCGTCCCCAGGTCCACCGCCGCCACCCGACCGGGGCGCTCCTCCGGATGCACCGGCTCCACACGCGCCGCGGCCCAGGCCCCCACCGGATCGGCACCTCCGGCCAGGTGGTTGGCGTAGTGGGCGTGCAGGCATTTGATCCCGGCTCGAGCGCCACCCACCCCGCCGGACGATCTCCCCTGCGGGTCGTTGCGTGTCCGCTCGAGCGCGTACTCGCGGTGCGCACGCTCCAGCTCCCGTGCGAAGGGCTGGTCCTCTCGCGCCCGGTCGTTCAGCCGGCCGATCCAGCCCTCCGACTCCAGGCGGGACAGGGCCCTCACGGCCTCGGGGCACGTGAGCCAGAACAAGGTGGGGAAGGGATGCCCCCGGGGGTCGAAAGGGCGGTTGCGGATCACCAGCGGATGCCCGCCCGGGCAGCGGGCAACCACCGTGAACGGGGTGACGGGCTCTCGACCCAGCTGGTCACGAACGGCGGGCAGATCGCTGCCCAGGAGCTCACTCAAACGATGCCGTTACTTGCGCTTGTGCTCAACGGAGCGCTTGTAGTCGACCTGGCGCTCCTCGCTCTGGCGCATGAACTTCTTGAGCATCGACTCGAAACCCGGGTCGGCGCCGCGCCGACTCCGTTGCGGAGCAGGGTCCTGGAGGGCCTTGATGGACAGGTCGATCTTGCCGTCTTCCTTGATGGCGATGACCTTGGCCTGGACCACGTCACTCTCGCGGAGGTGATCGTGGACGTCCCTGACGTAGTTGCGGTCGATCTCGGAGATGTGCACGAGTCCGACCTTGCCTCCATCGAGCGTGAGGAACGCTCCGTACGGGGTGATCCGCGACACGGTCCCCTCGATGACCGCACCGACCTCGAGGTCTGCGATGACCGCTCCTTTCCGCTGGTGAGCAGGCCCGTTGCCCGCTCACGCTACCGAGAGCGCCACTATCCCAAGGCCCGGGTTCCCCCGTCAATAGGCGCCCGGCCGATACGCCGCTTCCGCGCCCTCCAAGGGGGCGGAGGTGCCCTCGCTCTTGGGGACGGTACCCTGATGCCCGGCATGCGCAGGAGATGGCTCGCAGCGGTGCTGCTCGCCGGGATCGTCGCCGCCGGATGCGCGAGTGGGACCCCCGGCCGTCCGGGGGGGTCGATCCCGGCGCCGACCTCGGCGTCCGCTGCCTCCGGCTCGGATCCCGCGACGATCGAGCACGTCGTGGTGATCGTGATGGAGAACCACGAGTACGGGCGGATCATCGGCTCACCGCAGGCGCCCTACCTGAACCGGTTGGCCAGGAGGAACGTCCTGCTGACCCACGAGTACGCGATCAGGCACCCCTCGCTGCCGAACTACCTCGCGCTGACGGCAGGCTCCACGTTCAAGATCTCGTCGGACTGCACGAGCTGCCGGGTGAAGGCGCGCAACCTGGTGGATCAGCTGGAGGCTCATGGCATCTCCTGGAGGGCCTACATGGAGTCGATGCCCTCGCCCTGCTTCACGGGGGCCACGGCGGGCACGGCACCCAACGACTACGCCAAGAAACACGACCCGTTCATGTACTACGACGACATCCGCAAACGGCCCCGACGGTGCCGCCAGGTCGTGCCCTTGCGCAGGCTGGCCCGGAACCTCGAGGCGGGCACCCTGCCCCGGTTCGCCTGGATCACCCCGAACGAGTGCCACGACATGCACTCGTGCGGGGTGGCCACCGGGGACACCTGGCTGAAGCGATGGGTGCCCCAGCTGCTCCCGGCCCTGGGATCCAACGGGATCCTGTTGGTCGTCTTCGACGAGGGCTCGTCGAACGCCGGCTGCTGCTCCATCCCGGGAGGCGGGCACGTGGCCGCGATCATCGCCGGACCGGGCGCCGGCCACGGCATCCGGATCAGGACCGCCCTGGACCACTACTCCCTGCTCCGGCTCATCGAGGACGCCTGGGGGCTGCGTCACCTCCGCCGAGCCGGCGACGCCGTCACCCCGACGGTCACGGGATGGTCCTCGGGCTGATCCGATCAGCAGTCGGCGGGTCCCCCGTCCGCCGTGGGCGGGCCGATCACGAAGGCGGTCTCGCCCGGCCGCACCATGCCGAGGCACTGACGGGCCAACCGCTCTAGCTCCACGGGATCGTGCAGGCGGGTGACCTGCCGTTGCAGGGTGGCGTTCGAGCCCTCCAGCACCTGCACCTGACGTTGGAGGTCCCTGATCTGGCCCCGCTGGGACAGGTACGCCCGGGCCGGTCCCACCGCGAGGAGCGCCAGCAGCGTCACGGCGGCGATGAGGAACGCGGCCCGACCGGTCAGGCGGACACGAGTGCCGGTCGCCGCCTCGGCCCGGACCGTCACGGCCCGCTCCGCCGGATCAGCGAGCCGCCCCCGTAGCGGGCGACGTCCCCCAGCTCTTCCTCGATCCTCAGCATCCGGTTGTACTTGGCCACGCGCTCGCTGCGGGCCGGGGCGCCGGTTTTGAGCTGCCCCGCCCCCAGGCCCACGGCCAGATCGGCGATGGTCGTGTCCTCGGTCTCACCCGAGCGGTGCGAGACCACCCGTCCGTACCGCGCATCGGCGGCCATGCGCATCACGTCCATGGTCTCGGTGAGGGTGCCGATCTGGTTCAGCTTGATGAGGATGGCGTTGGCCACCCCCTCCCGGAGCCCCCGGCCCAGCCGTTCTGGATCCGTGACGAACAGGTCATCGCCGACCAGTTGGCAGCGGCCGCCCAGCTCCCGGGTGAGGTGCCCCCACCCCTCCCAGTCGTCCTCGGCCAGGCCGTCCTCGATCGACACGAGGGGGAACCCGTCCAGCAGTGCTCGGTAGAACCCGACCATGTCGGCCGAGCTCCGATCGCTCCCCTCGAGACGGTAGGTGTCGTCGCGGTAGATCTCCGACGCGGCCGGGTCCATGGCCAGGGCCATCTCGTCCCCCGCCTCGAGCCCCGCGCTCCCGATCGCCTCGACCATGACCGACAGGGCTTCGGCCGCGGTCCCGATCTGCGGGGCGAACCCGCCCTCGTCCCCGACGCCGGTGGCCAGACCGCGCCCCTTCAGCAGGGACTTCAACGCATGGTAGGTCTCGGCGCACCAGCGGAGAGCCTCGGAGAAGGAGGCGGCGCCCACCGGGACGAGCATGAACTCCTGCAGCTCGAGCTCGTTGTCCGCGTGCACGCCGCCGTTGATCACGTTCATCATGGGGGTGGGCAGGAGGTGGGTCCCGGAGCCACCCAGGTACCGATACAGGGGGAGCGCCACGCTGTTCGCCCCGGCGTGGGCCACCGCCAGGGACACCCCCAGGATCGCGTTCGCCCC
>DASQQQ010000113.1:0-7272 GCA_035643355.1 Actinomycetota bacterium
GTGTCGAGGCCCGGCTCGTCTCCTACAACGTCTCGAGCGTGACCGGCGGCTCGGACGCGCTCGGGGACGTGGTGGTGCAGCTCGACGTGGCGGGGCGCCGGGTGACCGGTCGCGGCGTGGCCACCGACGTGGTCGAGGCCAGCGCCCGAGCCTACCTAGCGGCGATCAACCGATCCCTGCAGGCCCCGGTGGGCTCGGCCAGCACCACGGATGCGTGGTCCGCGTGAGCGGTTCGTATCGGGTCGGGGTCCTGCCCGGCGATGGGACCGGTCCCGAGGTGGTCCGCGAGGGCCTGAAGGTGCTGGACGCGGTCGCGGAGCAGGAGGGCTTCCGGGTCGAGCGCGAGACGTTCGACCTGGGGGGCGAGCGGTACCTGCGGACGGGCGAGGTGCTGCCGGACGAGGAGCTCGCTCGACTGCGGGCCTGCGACGCCCTGTTCCTCGGCGCCGTGGGGCACCCGGACGTCAGGCCGGGCATCCTGGAGCGCGAGCTGTTGCTGCGGATCCGTTTCGAGCTGGACCAGTACGTCAACCTGCGGCCGGTGATCCGGTACCCGGGGGTGGAGACCCTGGTCCCCTCCCACACCGAGCACGACGTGGATCTGGTGGTGGTCCGGGAGAACAGCGAGGGGCTCTACAGCGGGGCCGGTGGCTTCCACCGCAAGGGGACGGCGCACGAGGTCGCGGTCCAGGAGTCCGTCAACACCCGACACGGGGTGGAGCGGATCGTCCGATACGCGTTCCAGCTGGCCATGCGGCCGGACCGCCGCCGGAAGCTCACGCTGGTGCACAAGACCAACGTGCTCACGTACGCCGGGGATCTGTACCGGCGCGTGGTGGATGAGGTGGGCCGAGAGTACCCGGAGGTCGTCACCGATTACGTGCACGTCGACGCCGCCTGCATCTACTTCCTGGATCAGCCCTCGCGGTTCGACGTGATCGTCACCGACAACATGTTCGGCGACATCATCACGGACCTCGGGGCCATGATCCAGGGCGGCATGGGGATCGCGGCTGGGGCCAACATCAACCCAGGGGGCGTGTCGATGTTCGAGCCGATCGGGGGGACGGCCCCCGACCATACCGACAAGGGAACGATCAACCCCCTGGCGGCGATCGGCGCGGTCCAGATGATGCTCGAGGTGCTCGGCGAGTCCGCCGCGGCTGGTCGGGTGGGAGGCGGGATCCGGTTCGCCTGCTCCAAGCTCCACTCGATGCGGGCCGGCGAGATGGGGTACGCCACTTCGGAGGTCGGCGACCTGGTGGTGGAGGCAGCCTCGTGAGCGGGACGCACCGTGTCGAGCTCTACGACACCACCCTCCGGGACGGTGCGCAGCGGGCCGGCCTCTCCTACTCCATCGAGGACCGCTTGCGGATCCTGCACAAGCTGGACTCCCTGGGGTTCCCCTACGTGGAGGGGGGATGGCCGGGAGCCAACCCCCGGGACAGCGAGTTCTTCAGGCTCGCCGCCAAGGAGCGGCTGGAGCACGCCACGCTGACCGCCTTCGGCATGACGCGGAAGGCGGGAGAGCGTGCGCAGGACAGCGCGGTGCTCCGCGAGCTCCTGGAGGCCGGGACCGTGGCGATCTGCCTGGTGGGCAAGTCCTGGGACCTGCACGTGACCGATGCCCTGCGTACCACCCTGGAGGAAGGGGTGGCCATGGTACGGGAGTCGATCGCCTTCCTGCGCTCGGAGGGCCGACGGGTCTTCTTCGACGCCGAGCACTTCTTCGACGGGTACCGGCGGAACCCGGACTTCGCGACGGCGGTCCTGGCCGCGGCCGAGGAGGCCGGCGCCGAGCGCTTGGTCCTGTGCGACACGAACGGCGGCTGCCTGCCCGCCGAGGTGGCCCGGGTGGTGGGCGAGGTGAAGGAGACCACCACCGTGCCGTTGGGGGTGCACGTCCACAACGATGCCGGCTGCGCCGTCGCCAACTCGCTCGTGGCCGTGGAGTCGGGCGTGGTGCAGGTCCAGGGCACCGTGAACGGCTACGGGGAGCGCACCGGGAACGCGGACCTGGTCCCGATCGTCGCGAACCTCGAGCTGAAGCTGGGTCGCGCGGCGCTGCCGGCCGGCTCGCTGGAGCGGCTGACGGAGTTGTCCCACTACGTCGCCGAGGTGGCGAACCTGACCCCGGATTCCCACCAGCCCTACGCGGGACGGTACGCCTTCACGCACAAGGCCGGGCTCCACACCAGCGGCGTGTCCCGCTTCGCCGAGGCCTACGAGCACGTGCCCCCGGCCTCGGTCGGCAACCACCGCGGCGTGGTGGCCTCCGACCTCGGCGGTCGTTCCACCATCGTGATGAAGGCCCACGAGCTCGAGCTGGAGCTGGCCGAGGACGCGATCCCCGGCCTGCTGGATGAGCTGAAGCGCCGGGAGGCGCGCGGCTACACGTTCGAGGTGGCCGATGCCTCCTTGGAGCTGCTGGTCCGGCGCCATGATGGGTGGAGGCAGCCCTTCTTCCGCATCGATAGCTACCGGGTGCACGTGGAGCAGCGAGGTGAAGACGAGGCCCTGGCCGAGGCCACGGTCAAGGTGTGGACGAACGGCAACCGCCACATCGAAAGCGCGGAGGGCAACGGCCCGGTCGGTGCGCTGGACAACGCGCTGCGCAAGGCGCTGTTGAACGAGTACCCGGAGCTGGAGCACATCACGCTCGAGGACTACCGGGTCCGGGTGCTGGACGAGAACGTCGGCACCGGGTCGACGGTGCGGGTGTTGATCGACTCCTCGAACGGCCAGCGCGAGTGGACCACGGTGGGCGTCTCGGACAACATCATCGAGGCCTCCTGGGAGGCCCTCACGGACGGCTACCTCTACGGGCTGCTCCACCCGCGCCAGGACGGCGGGGCCGGGTAGCATCTGCGTCCGTGGCCGTCCGCATCCGCGAGGCCGTTCCCGGCGACGCTCGAGCCATCGCCGAGATCCACGTTCGGTCCTGGCAGCACGCCTACCGCGGACAGCTCACCGACGAGTACCTGGACGGCTTGAAGGTGGAGGACCGCCTGGAGCGCCATCGTCAGAGCCTGGAGCAGCCCCCGGCCGACTACCGCATGTGGCTCGCTGAGCAGGGCGGCGAGGTGATCGGCTTCGCGTGTACGGGCAAGAGCGGGGACGCCGATGCGGATGAGCGGACGGCCGAGCTGTACGCGATCTACCTGACTCCGGACCGGATCGGCACCGGCGTGGGACGGGAGCTGCTCGACCATGCCGTGGCCGACCTGACGGACCGAGGGTTCCGGACGGCCACGCTCTGGGTCCTGAGGACGAACGAGGTGGCCCACCGCTTCTACGAGGGGACCGGCTGGGCGACCGATGGGACGACGTCCGCCGAGCGCGTGGACCGGGAGATGCGCCCGACCGTTCGCTACCGGAGGGATCTGGCGTAGCGGGGTTCAGCGCCGCCGGCGTGCTCCCGACCCTGGTCGCCGCCGTGGTCGTTCCCGCGCTCACCGCCGCGCTTCCTGCCCTGCCCCCGGGCATGGTCGCTCCCGTGGGAGCCATGCCCATGTGATCGGTCCTTCGGTCCTTGCCGCCTGGGGTTCCCGCCGTGCCAGCCGCCCTTGGGCGGCTTGTCCGGCTCGACGCCGCGACCACGGTCGGTGTGCTCGGGGGAGGGCGAGGGCACCGGGACCCCGCTGGAGCCCTCGCTGGGGCCGGGCACCGGCCCTGCGGTGGGAGCGGTGGGCTGGGGACCGGCCACCGAGCCGCCGCTCGAGGAACGGGTGATCGCCGGGACGCCTCCGCCGACCGGGGTGGGGAACGGCGCCAGCAGGTCTCCGAGGATGGCGCGCAGCGCGGACAGCACCCCAGGGGAGACGTCGGCCAGCAGCGGACGCAGGACCGCTCGGACCTGGCCCTCGATCCCGGTCATGTTCAGACCCGCCGACCTGGCCTCCGCCAGATGGTCCATGAGCGATCGAGCCAAGGTAAGCGCTGCGGTATCGTCGCCGCTCCCCAGGGCGTCGGCGAGTCCGGTCAGCTCTCGCTGGGCGAGATCGAGCGGCGAGGCCACCGCCGGCCGGCCGATGGGGCGGATGATGGAGGGCGCGAGGGCTCGGATCCCGGTCGGCGACAGGGGGCCGCCCACGACCCCCAGGGCCACGGCCACGACGAGCGTCAACGCCGCCGCCAGGCCCCCCATCCGGGCGGCAGCCGTCCGGTCCTCCGATGGCGCCGGCCCGGGCTCCGAGGTGGCTCCATCCCTCGTGGCCGAGGGCGCGACCTCGGGCCGGTCGAACTGCGCTCGCAGCGCCGCGGTGAGCCGAGCGAGCGCCGCTCCCCGAGGCAGGTGCGCATCGGCGATCGGCCCCGGCGACCCGGCGCCTCCCATCACGACGATCCGGGCCTCGGGAGCCGCGGAGCGGAGGTTCGCCAGGTCCTCGCTCATCCCCTCGCCCACCACCACGGCGTCCGGCTCCTGCTCAGCCAAGGCAGCCAGGGTCCCCTCCAAGGTGGAGGAGATGTCGACCACGTCGAAACCGTCGTCCTCCAGGAACCGGCGGACGAGGGTGGGACGACGGTAGATCCGGCCGGCGATCGCGACGCGGATGCGCTCCCGCGCGGGGTCGCTCATCGCCCCGGTTCCCTCCAGGGCATACAGGCATCGTACCCACGCCATCGCGCCTGGCCCCCGGGCCCTTCGGGGGATTTCAGCGCCCGACACCGTAGGCCGGGTGGGGGATGGAACCCTGGCGGACGGGCGATGGCGTTGACGGGCATCGCCGGGGTGGGTACGTACGGATCTGTGCGGGTCCTGGTGGGCACCAGCGGGTGGCGATACGACCATTGGAGGGGTCGCTTCTACCCCCAGGGGCTGCCGACGAGCCGCTGGTTGTCCGCATACGCCGAGCGGTTCGCGACCGTCGAGGTGAACAACACCTTCTACCACCTGCCCAAGGCCGAGACGTTCGCGCGCTGGGCGGTCCAGACACCAGCGGGGTTCGTGTGGAGCGTCAAGGCCAGCCGGTACGTCACGCACATCCGGCGGCTCCGGGACTGCGGGTCCGCGGTGGAGCTCCTGTGGTCCCGGGCGATCGAGCTCGGCCCGCACCTGGGTCCCATCCTCTTCCAGCTGCCGCCGACCCTGGCCGCCGATCCCGCGCGGCTGGCCGCGTTCCTCCGGGTGCTCCCGACCGGCATGCGCGCCGCCTTCGAGTTCCGCCACCCGAGCTGGCTCCGTCCCGAGGTGCTCTCACTGCTGGATGGAGCGGGTGCCGCGCTGGTCTTGGCGGACCGCCCGGGAGCCCGGGTGCGGCCCCTGGTGACCGGCGGCTGGTCCTACGTCCGCCTCCACCAGGGGCGCCCGGACGCGCCCGGCTATGCACGGCGCAAGCTCGCTCGGTGGGCCGAGCGGATCGCCGGGCTTCCGGCGAGCGAGGCGTTCGTCTACTTCAACAACGACACGGGTGGCGCCGCGGTGCAGGACGCCCTCACGATGCGGGAGCTGTTGGCAGCCAGGGGGATCGAGTGGCCTCGTAGTCCGCGATCTGCTCCTCGTGACGAAGGGTGAGCCCCACGTCGTCCAGCCCTTCCAGCAAGCGTCGTCTGGTGAAGTCGTCCATCTGGAACGCCTGATCGACACCGGGAGCGGTGACCCGGAGGGCTTCCAGGTCCACCGTGATCGGCGTGGCCGGATCGCGGTCCACGGCCTCCATCAGCGTGCGGACCACGGGTTCGGGGAGCCGAACGGGGAGCAGTCCGACCTTCGTGCAGTTGGTGCGGAAGATGTCGCCGAACGACGGCGCCACCACGATCCGGAACCCGGCGTCCTGCAGCGCCCAGACCGCGTGTTCACGGCTCGAGCCGCAGCCGAAGTTGGGGCCGGCCAGGAGGATCGAGGCCCCCCGGTGTTCCGGGCGGTTGAGGACGAAGTCGGGGTCCTCACGCCACGCGCCGAACAGGAAGGGGCCGAACCCGCTGCGCTCGATCCGCTTGAGGTGCTCGGCCGGGATGATCTGATCGGTGTCGACGTCGGCCCGGTCCAGGGGGACCGCGGTGCCGGTGTGGATGTGGAATGGCTCCATCGCCGTTCAGGCTCCCTTCGCGGTGCGGAGGTCGATACCCAGGTCGGCCGGCGCCGCGAAGTGGCCGGCGACCGCCGTGGCGGCGGCCACCGCGGGCGAGACCAGATGGGTACGACCACCCGCGCCCTGGCGACCCTCGAAGTTCCGGTTTGAGGTGGAGGCGCTCCGCTCGCCGGGGGCGAGCTTGTCCGCGTTCATCGCCAGGCACATCGAGCAGCCGGCATCACGCCACTCGAAGCCGGCCCGGGTGAAGACGGTGTCCAGACCTTCACCCTCCGCCTGCGCCTTCACCAGCATCGACCCCGGAACCACCAGGGCCCGGATCCCCTCGTGCACCCGACGCCCCCGGACGACCTGCGCGGCGATCCGCAGGTCCTCGATCCGGCTGTTCGTGCACGAGCCGATGAAGACGGTGTCCGGCCGGATCTGGCGCATCGGGGTCCCGGGGGCGAGGTCCATGTAGGCGAGGGCTCGCTCCATCGTCTCATCGGTGGGCTCGGGAACGACAGCCTCGATGGAGACGGACTGGCCGGGGTTCGTCCCCCAGCTCACGAAGGGCGTGAGGTCCGCGGCGTCGATCGTCACCTCTCGGTCGAAGGCGGCGTCGGCGTCGGTCGCCAGCGTCCGCCAGTGGTCGAGCGCGCGCTCCCACTCGGCCCCCCGAGGCGCACCCGGCCGACCCTCCAGGTACGCGAACGTGGTCTGGTCCGGCGCGACCAGGCCGGCTCGGGCCCCCGCCTCGATCGACATGTTGCACACCGTCATCCGACCCTCCATGGACAGGGAACGGATCGCCGAGCCCCGGTACTCGAGGACGTGGCCCACGCCCCCGCCCGTACCGATCCGCGCGATGATCCCGAGGATCAGGTCCTTGGCCGTGACCCCGGGCGGCAGGTCGCCGTCGACCGTGACGGCCATCGGAGCGGGCCGCCGTTGCCGCAGGGTCTGGGTGGCCAGCACGTGCTCGACCTCGCTGGTGCCGATCCCGAAGGCCAGCGCCCCGAAGGCGCCGTGGGTGGAGGTATGGGAGTCGCCGCACACGATCACCAGGCCCGGCTGGGTGAGCCCCATCTGGGGTCCGATCACGTGGACGATGCCCTGGCCGATGTGGCCGGTGGGGAAGAGGGTGATGCCGAACTCGGCGCAGTTGCGGCGCAAGGCCTCCAGCTGGAGCACCGAAACCGGATCCTCCGGGCCCGGGGCCGTCGGGACGTTGTGATCCATCGTGGCCACGGTGAGGTCC